>JAEUIK010000200.1 GCA_016793185.1 Planctomycetaceae bacterium
CTGGTCGCCGTGCGGGACGTCGGGAACGAACTTCGAGATCGGATCGTCCACGGCCAGCTTACCCTCGCCCGCCAGCAGCAGGACGACGTGCCCGACGAAGACTTTTGAGATGCTGGCGATACGGAAGGCGCAGCGGGGATCCATCGGTGTCTGTTGCTCGACGTCGGCCAACCCCAGCGCGATCCGCAACGGCGGCCGGTCGGGACTCCACACGCCAATCACCGCACCGGGCACCTGGAGCTGCGCGCGAAGCTCGTCCAATCGCTGTATGACCGGCTGCGGGGCTGCCGGCTCGGCTCCCCCGCTGGTGCCGAGTAGCAGCCAGGTTGCGAGCAGCGTTGTGAGCAAGGTCTTGCCTGTCATGGAACAACTCCCGGCCGGGTCGAACGAGGCTGGTGGTCGCGTTGCGGACACTCACGGAATCAGTAGTCGCCCGTCAGCTCGCCCTCGAAATAGCAGTACATTGCGCCGATGACTTGCGGTTCGGTTTGCTCGCTGAGGAAGTGCACGCTGCCATCGCAGAGGCTGGCCAGTGCACCTCCCGGGTGAAAGCTATAGGGGCCGACGTCGTACATGTTGGTGCAATTGAGCGTGCAGGCAGGGCGTCCCACGAGACTTCCTTGCCAGGTGGGGGAGTAACCGCTCAAGGCACGTCCCGACCAGCCGCCGTCGGTCGGATACCAGATCTGGGGAATGCGCTTGTAGGGCGCGCCGTCGGGATCGTAGAGATAGCGTCCGCCGGTCGATTCGACGATCAGCAGCGTGTGCGAGAGTCCGTCGGCGATCTGCGCCGCCCGCACACGTTGGCGGCTGACGACGCCGTCGAGCCAATACATTCGCCCCCACGACTTGAGCAAGTCGTCGCTGCTGTTCACGCTCTGGCAGCCCTTGTAGTCGATCGTGGCGTAGGGACGTTCGTTGCCGGCCGTGCCGTACAAGTAGATGGCGTCGCTGATCGCCGCGGGACACTTGTAGACCGGCAGCGGCGTGGCTGCCAGCGGCAGATTCGCGGCCGCCATGAACTCGCCGCGTCGATCCCACCGCTCGTACAAAGCTCCCTGATCGAGGAACGGCAGCAATCCGAACGCCCAGGTCCAACATTCCCAAGTCGAAGTGCTGGCCGGAAAGCGCTGTTGCGCCACGTGGTACAGCTGGCAAGCCGCCGCGGTTTGGCGCAGGTTGTTGGCGCAGTGGCTGCGCCGTGCTGTTTCGCGCGCCGCTTGCACTGCCGGCAACAAGAGCGCCAACAGCAGGCCGATGACGCCCAGCACGAGCAACAGCTCGAGCAGCGACATTCCGCGCGGCGACGCCGGATTCAGCCACCAGCGAGAGTGCGGCGTTTCCTTCATCGTTCCGCAACCTTCCGCGCGGTCGCGCGCAAGCGCCGCTGGACGGCCAAAACGCTGCCGCCCAGCGCACCACAGAGCGCAAGGCTCCAGGAGGTCGGCTCGGGCACGGCCGCGAAGCTCGGCTCAGCGGGGGAAAAATGGTCGGCCCACACCGTGTAATCGGCTCCATCCACCAATCCGTCGAGGTTGAAGTCGCCCCCGGCGGCCCCGGATGCGGTCGTGGTGAGAAAGTTGTCGGCCCACACCGTGTAGTCAGCGCCGTCGGTGATGTCGTCGCCAGTCGCGTCTCCCAAGGTCGGCAGCTCGGTCATCTTGCCGGTGAACTGCCACGCCAGCGACACAGGACTGGTGCCAAACAGCGTGTCGAGCACCGGGGCGCCCGCGATGTCGACCTCGAACCGATTGTCCACGATCGTGAACGTGCCGTCGTAAAGACCAGGGACGGTCGAGCCCAGCACGCTGGGCAGCACCAGCCGAACGCTGGCGGTGAGATTCACGGCGACGGGCACGTGGTTGTAGACCGTCACCGTGCTGGTGTCGTCGATATCCAGGACGCTGGTCGTGGCGGCAAAACGCTGCCAGTTCAGGTAGCTTGGGTCGGAAGGATCGGCTGTGATGCCGAGGTTGAGCCCGGTGATCGGCACGGTGCCGTAACCGTCGAGCAAGCCCGCGGTGTCGTACTCGAGCCCTCCGAAGCGAAACGCCTCGTCGTGCGGAAACAGATCGAGCCCGCCGTAGGTCACCGCCGGATTGCTGATCGCGTGAAAGCGTTGGCGGAACTCGTTCGGCGCGGGGTCGCGGAGATTCATCTGGGCGAATCCATCCGAGAAGTACTCGTAGTAGGCGCTCGTCGGATCCGACCAGGCGTCGAGGTCAAGCTCAGCGGCCGCAGCGACTCCGCACGGCAAGACGATCAGGGGGACAGCAGCAACAGCGATTCGTAACAACACCCGCATGGCAGAATCTCCTCGACGCCTGTTCCGATTTCCGGCCGCGGGGCGAACGTGCCGCACGGCGGGCACGCGTGCCCCCAACGCGTGAAGTGACAGTCCTCCGCGCTGACAGTTTTCGCCCGCGGAGGATTGCGGTTCGAGGTGTAACGCGCCTGCATCGCGGCGGCGAAACATTCGTCGGGTGCGGCGATTATTTCGCCACACGGCGCCCTTGCGGCGCTACAGCGGGGGCCTGGAAAAGCGTTGCCACGCTCGAGGTCAGTCGACCCCAGAGAGAAAGATGGGCGCGCGGCCAGCGGGGGAGCGGGTCGCCGCGCTCCCCTCCGGTCACTGGCAGCGACCGGGGCGCGCGCAAAGGAGGTTCCACTCGAGGACAGCGGCGTCAGGCAAACTCGGCGAAGAAGCGCGAGCACTCCGACTCGGCCGCCTCGGTTTAGCCGGCAGGGTACACGCCCGCCAGGTCGAAGTGCGGCGGCTGCGGGCCCGTCGAGATCAGTTCGAGTTTAACGCCGCCATCGCGAGCAACCTCGACGACGACAGCATCGAGAAAAGGGGCCAAGGTGACGCGGCGACCGGGCTGCAAAGTAACGAGACTCATGATTCCGTCCTTTTTCGACTTCCTGGGGTCGTTGGCCCCTGACGTTCGCCCCCGAAAACCCATGCCGGCTGCGCACCTCATCAGGCCGCAGAAATGGCTAGTCCTGCGCGGGCTCAATCCTCTGCCGAGTGGTGGCGGGCTGGACCGATGTGGCGGATCCTACTTCGATCCGATTCATGCACTCTTCGACGCCTTCGACCTGGCAGGCGATCGTTTGCGCGATCTGCTTGAGGTAGTACGACGGGACCCGTCCGCGCAGACAGAGCACGCCTTCGTGGTAATCGCACCAGACGCCGCGCACAGGAAAATAGGGGCTCTGGGCCAGACGTTCGCTCACCCGGTCGGCGACACCGCGGCGAACCGACGCCCCAGCGGCCGGAATGGCGCCTGCCGATGCGGGCGCGGATTGCGAACTTTGCGAAAAGACCATCGAAACACGTCTCCTTCCGCCGAGAACAGTGCGGCGTCCTGCCCGCCAGGCGACTGCACGATTCAATTCATTCGACCGGCTGAGATCGTCCGGTCGTCCGATCC
>JAEUIK010000490.1 GCA_016793185.1 Planctomycetaceae bacterium
TGATAGTCCTTTTGGCCAAAGTACGCGACGTCGGGCTGGACCTGCTCGAACAGCTTGAGGACGACCGTCGCCACGCCCCGAAAATGTCCGGGGCGGCGCTCCCCCTCCAGCGGCAGCGCGGCGCCCGCCACTTCGACGAACGTGGCGTAGCCCGCCGGGTACATCTCGCTGTCGGCCGGCGCATAGACCACATCGACCGGCCAGGGACGCAATTGCGCGAGATCGGCCGTCAGGTCGCGTGGGTACTTCTGAAAGTCCTCCTTTGGGCCGAACTGTGTGGGATTCACGAAAATCGTCACGACAATGAAGCCGCAATCGCGTGCCGCCGCCTCGACCAGGCTCACGTGCCCCGCATGCAAGGCCCCCATCGTGGGGACGACGCCGATGCGCTGGCCCGCCGCGCGGGCGCGCGCCACCGCGGCCCGCAATTCAGCTCGAGTCCGGATCACCGCCGGCGCCGCAGCGCGGCTCGGAGGCGGCGTTGGGACCTGAGGGGATGGCGAGGGTTCAAGAGAGGACATGCTCTTCCACATTCGTTCTAGCGCATCGAGTCGAGCGCCGCGGCCAGCTCGAGCGAGGTCGCGGCCAAATCCGGTCCGCGCAAGCACAACACCGGGCCGACGTGGGGGCGACTCACCAGTTCTTGCAAGGCGCGGGTCGTTCGCTCGGCGGCCGGCGTTCCCGCGGAGAACTTCGGCTCGACGACGACGGTCAGCTTCGGCGTGACCACGCTGGTCAGCTGGCGCTCGATTTCCTTCTCGACCGCTTCCCGCTCCGCCTCGGTCGCGTAAGCCAACGACTGCTCCAGCCAAAAATCGCTAATCAGCCAGCTCCCCCCAGTTTTCCTCGCAACCCCCTTCAAGAGCCTGGCTCGAGCGCGGACGAATTCTAGCTCTACCGCTGGCGGGGAACCAGCCCGACTCGCGTGGGCTAGCGCCTCTGCGGAGAGCGTCACGACGTCGCTCCCGCCGCGAGCCCCCAGCCAGTGGGCTAATTCCGTCTTGCCGACGCCGGGGGGGCCGGTGATCGCCACGTAGGGAGAGGCCGACTCCAGGTGATCGAGCAATCGCCCCACGGTCCAACCGGTACGCGGGTGCACCCAATCGGGGGCAATCTCGGCGGCGGGCTCAAGCACAAAGCGCCGCACCGCCATGCGCGGATGCGGGATCTCGAGTTGCGGCGAGCTGACCGACAACTCGTCGAACAGCAGCAGATCGAGATCGAGCGTCCGGGGGCCCCAGCGCACGTCGCGCCGCCGGCCGAACTGCTGCTCGATCTGCTGCAACCGCGCCCACAATTCGGCGGGCGGCAAGTGCGTCTCGACGATCGCCGCGGCGTTGAGATAGCTGGCCTGATCCGCGGGTCCGCCGGCCGGAGCGGTTTCGTAGAACTGGCTGGCTCGGAGCAACTTCAGGCCAGCCTCGGCTCCCAGTTGTCCGAGGGCAGCGCGCAGCGTGGCGGCGCGGTCCCCCAGATTCGAACCGAGCGCAAGCAGCGCTCTCGCCATGCCAGTTTCCAACAGGAACGATGCCTGCGATCGCCGCGAGCAGAGGGCGCCTCGCCGAGCGAAGACCACCGCTCAATCATCGTACCCGGAAGCTGTCGCGGGGGAAACGTGGCCGGGGACCGTTCGATCGGTCCCGGAGAGACGCTGCGAAAAGACAAGTTTGGGGGGGCATCCAAGCCGCGCGATCAGTGCGCCGACAGTCGATCCCTCGGTTCGCGCCCCCAAAAATGTCTTGTTTCCTTCGTGATCGATCGCGATTCCCGCAGGTGCGTCAGCACTCCGCCCGGTAACTCCAGCCCGCTCGCCGAGCGTGTGCCGGCGGGCGCATTGCTTCACTCGTCAACGATCCTGGGAATCCGGCCTGGGAATCCGGGATCCGGATGCCGGCTTCCACGCGAGCCGCGGTTGCCAGAGTGGGCCCGATAGGCCAAGTAACCCCAATGGGCCCAGTGACCCCAATAGGCCCAGTGAACCCAGTAGGACTAGTGCTCCGCTGCGTCACCTGTCGAGCCACGCTCGCAGGCTGCGCCGCAAATCCCATGCTTGATCGCATAGCGTAGTCAAAAAAATGGGACTTCGAATTGCGATGCAGGAGCAAACCGCTGGCCGACAGTTGCCTGCTCCAGGCCTGCACCCGCATCGCAGCGGTGATGGCAGACAATGGATCAGGAAGCCGGCCTCTCGAGTGCTTCGACGCGACTCTTGCGCTCCCGCGCACCGCATTGAGATCGGCAAGCACGCGCGTCGCACATCAAGCCCGCGACGAATCACACGCGTATTTTGCTGAGCATCTGTGAATTGTCAAGCAACATTCTCGGACAAGATTTTTCGGTGCGCGTTTGTGCACGGTGCGCGACGAATTGCGCGCCAGCAAAACACTCCAACGCAAGCGCCGCCGCGCGGCGCGGCTGAATTCGGACATCGCTGGCACTGGATCGTGCGAGTTCCGCGCTAAAAAATCGCGCGCCTCAACGACGGCGATGCGTCAACGCGGGCAATTGGCTCCGAATTTCGCGCAAACGCGCAAAATCGAGATCTGCGACGATCACTTCTTCGCTCGCGCCCGCCTCGGCCAAGATCGTTCCCCACGGATCGACGATCAGCGAATGACCGTAGGTCTCGAGCTGCGGCGTGACGCGCCCCGTTTGATTGGCCGCGACGATGAAGGCCTGGTTTTCGATGGCGCGTGCGCGGAGCAAAACCTCCCAATGATCGCGCCCGGTGGCCGCGGCGAATGCCGCTGGCAGCGCCAGAATCTCGAGCTGCTCGTCGGCCAGGCGGCGAAAGAGCTCGGGAAAGCGCAGATCGTAGCAGATCGCCAGCCCGACGCGTCCCACGGCCGTGGCGCTAACGCTGTCGAACGTCCCCGCCCCGCACCAGGCCGACTCGAGCACCGAAACCCGGCCGGGCAGGTCGACATCGAAACGATGCTGCTTGCGATACCGGGCCAATTCGCGACCATCGGGTCCGAAGAGCAGACTCGTGTTGTATACGGGAGGCGCATCCGCGGAGTTCGCCGTGGCGGTCCGCGGTTCGCGCTCGGCGATGCTGCCCGCGACAAGCGTCAACGCGAGCCGCGCCGCCAGCTCGCCCATGGCCCGGCTCGTCGGTCCGGGAATCTCTTCGGCCAGTTCCGCCATGCGCGCGGGGGGGCCGAGACTCTGAAAGAGCTCCGGCAGAACGACGAGCTGCGCGCCCCGTCGTGCGGCCTCTTCGACCAGGCGACAGGCCGTCGCCCGATTGGCCGCCGGGTCGGGCCCACAGGTCATTTGTACGGCGGCGGCTCGCACCAGCTTCGACATCAGCGGGACCACCCGATTCACTCGACCGTCGACTTGCTCTGGCCGGCGCGGTTATTTTAGCAGGGCGACGTACGAGTGCCCCGCAGCCGGCGGCGAAACCGCTCGCCAGCAGGCACATTCGCCGCGCAGCCAGCCATGAACTAATATAGGAAGCGTCACCTCATGAAGGGGATGTCCTCCGC
>JAEUIK010000510.1 GCA_016793185.1 Planctomycetaceae bacterium
AGATAGTAGCCGACGCCGAGGCGGGTCTTCGTGGCGGGAGTCAGATCCGAGCGATGCTCGAGCTCCTGTACCCCCTCGCGGAGGAGGCGGTAATTCGCGATTCCTTCGGCCATGGCGTCGACCATCTGCCGAATGGTGGCGGGACCGAAGGACTGGTTCGAGAGCAGGAGCTCTTTGAGATCGGTTTCCGTGCCTTGAGCCATCGACAAAACCCTCTGATTGCTGGTGGGACAAGCGGGACGACGCCGCGCGGGGAAGTTGCCCTGTTTCGGGAACTCGGCTCGGGAACCCGGCTCACGCCGTCGCGGAGTCGGGATTCAACGTGCCTCCGACGAGCGCCGCCGTGTGATCGGGCGGGTCAGGATCGATTCCCCGCGGGATTCACGAGAGCCAGCGGTGGGAATCGAACCCACAACCCCCGCATTACGAATGCGGTGCTCTGCCAATTGAAGCTACGCTGGCGCGCTACGACCGAATAGCGTAGCTTAATGCCGAGAAGCAGAGTCGCCAAGCCCTGCGACGAGTTGGCGTTGCGCGCAGCCTGGCAAGCGGGCTCAGGAGATCGTCGCCCCGCGGGCGCATTTCCACGTTCACGTGGGGGGCCGCTGCAGACGACCTTCGTTGGCCGTAGTTGTTACCCTGGAAACCCGCTGCGAACGTCGAAGTTCGAAACTCCGCCGTGCAGGCGATGTTGACTGGCAAGAGGCCAGAGCTGCGGGGCTGGCACCGCGGGACGGGCGCAAAAAAACGGGGGCCTCTGACGTGCCAATTCCGCGTTGGCGTTGACGGTTGGCCAGGGGCAATGAACCAGCCGCCGATTGTCGTCAGAGGCCCCACGGGCCAGTCTGATTGTTGGAGCTGACCGACCACTTGGGCCGAACCAACTCGCTTGGTGAGAGCCAGACATTGCATGCCTCGTACCAACCAAGCGCGACGAACCGCGGTGACCCGCTGGTGGATTTTGTGTAAGCTTTTTCTTGGTAATGATTTGTGGTGGATGCGAGATTTTTTTGAGATCCCGATTTTCGGCCATTTACCCGGCCTTGGGGCTTGTCGGATCCTGCAACAATCGTTGCATTTGGCCGTGGCAGGGGGGCGCAAGCCGATCTTGTTGGAACGTATCTGAGACGAAATTCTCAATCTGAGACTCGAACGGCTCGCGGGGCGAACGGCGATTCAGGCCCGACTGCCTCCCGACCGGAGTGACGGATGAAGACCCTCTTGATCGCCCTGAATCCCAAGGCCGGGGCCGTCTCGGCCGCCGAGCGGGTTGCCGAGCTCGAGCGGCTGCTGCGTGCCGCCGGGCGGCGGGTTGTGATTGAGCCCGACCTGGGGAAACTCGCCGATCGAGCTCGCGAGTTGCACCAGGCCGGAGAGCTCGAGGGAGTGGTCTCGGCCGGGGGGGACGGAACGGCGGCCGCGGTCGTGAATCTCCTCCCGCCCGAGGTGCCAATCGCGATCTTTCCCCTAGGGACCGAAAACCTCTTGGGGCGCTGGTTGGGCCAGCAGGCGACGCCGGCCGCCGTGCGCGACACGCTTCTCGGGGGCCGCTTACTCCGCCTCGACGCGGCGCAGGCCAACGGCCGGCTCTTCCTGCTGATGTTGGGAGCCGGGTTCGATGCGGCGGTTGTCCAGCGCATGCATCAGAGGCGGCGGGGGCACATTCGCCGCTGGCACTACTCGCGGCCGATCCTCGAGACGCTGCACCTCTATCGTTTTCCCGAGCTGCGCGTCACCTGCTCGCTGGTCGCCGCCGATGCCGCCATCGATCACGGCGCGGCGCGTGCGCCGGCCAAAGAATCGTCGCTGGAGTTCCAGGCACGGTGGGTTTTTGCATTCAACCTGCCCTGTTACGCGGGGGGCCTGCCGCTGGCGCTCGAGGCCGACGGCGCCGACGGCGCGCTCGACCTGACGACTTTCGAAAGGGGGTCGATTTGGCATGGGCTGCGCTACCTGGCTACCGTTATCCTGAAGCGCCACCACCGGCTGGCCGAACACGCCACGTACCGCGTCACCCGGTTGCGGATCGAGGCCGACGAGCTCGTTCCCTACCAGGTCGACGGCGACCCGGGGGGCGTGCTGCCGGTCGACGTCGAGGTGCTGCCCCACAGGCTCGCGCTCCTGGCGCCGCCAGGTGCGCCGTGAGTTTCCAGGTGTCGCGCGCGCGAGCCCGGCACCGTCAGACTGCCAGAGGAAGTTGGAAGTGCCGAATTCTCCCGCCCAGATCGGGCCGTATCGCTGCGGCGGCGGACAGCCGCTGTTGGTCATCGCTGGACCTTGCGTGATCGAAACCGAAGCGCTGACCTTGGCGATCGCCGAGGAACTGAAACGGCTCGCCGACCGATTGCCGATCCAACTGATCTTCAAGGCCTCGTTCGACAAGGCCAACCGGACGAGCAACGCCGCCTATCGCGGGCCGGGCATCGAAGAGGGGCTGGCCATCCTCGGCCGGGTCAAGGCCGCGACCGGATTGCCCGTCACCACCGACATCCACGAATCGATCCAGGCCGAGCCGGTGGCCGAGGTTTGCGACCTGCTGCAAATCCCGGCGTTCCTGGCCCGGCAGACCGACTTGCTCGTCGCGGCCGCCCGCACGGGGCGGGGGGTGAATGTCAAGAAGGGGCAATTTCTCGCCCCTTGGGACATGAAACACGCCGTCACGAAGCTTTCGGCCCACGGCTGCCAGAACATCCTGCTGACGGAGCGCGGGACCTTCTTCGGTTACGGCCGGCTGGTAAACGACATGCGAGCCCTCCCCCAAATGCGGGAATTGGGGGTCCCGGTGATCTTCGACGCCACCCACAGCGTACAGGAACCAGGGGGGTTGGGCTCGGCGACCGGCGGAAACCGGGCGATGGTCGAACCGCTGGCCCGGGGAGCGATCGCCGTGGGCGTGGATGGCGTCTTCTTCGAGACGCATCCCACCCCCGAGACTTCGCCGAGCGACGGTCCCAATATGATTCCGTTGGCCGAGTTCG
>JAEUIK010000207.1 GCA_016793185.1 Planctomycetaceae bacterium
GTTCGTCGAGCGGGCCCACGCGCTGGGAATCGGCGTGCTGCTCGACGTGGTTTACAACCACTTCGGTCCTGTTGACAACTACACGGGCGTGTATTCCGGCGACTACGTCTCGCAGCGTCATCGGACGGACTGGGGAGACGCCCTCAATTTCGACGGCGCAAACGCAGCTGGCGTGCGCGAGTATTTCCTCGCGAACGCCGGCTACTGGATCGACGAATACCATTTCGACGGCCTCCGACTCGACGCCACGCAGTCGATCGTCGACGATTCACCCGAATGGATCATTGCGGCCGTCACCGACCGCGTGCGGCAGGCCGCCGCCGGGCGGCAGACCATCATCGTGGCCGAGAACGAGCCGCAGGATCGCCGCCTGCTGGACGATCCCGGGAAGGGGGGAGGGGGCGTGGACGCCCTCTGGAGCGACGATTTCCACCATGCGGCGCGGGTGGCGCTCACCGGCCACAACGAGTATTACTATGGCGACTACCTTGGGACGCCGCAGGAGTTGATTTCGGCGCTCAAGTGGGGGTTTCTCTATCAAGGTCAATGGAATGGCCGTCAGCAGCGCGTCCGCGGGACGCCGGTGTGGCACGTTCCCGCCGCAAGGTTCGTCATCTTCTTGCAGAACCATGACCAGGTGGCGAACTCGGCCAATGGGCTGCGCACGCACGTGCTGACCTCGCCGGGGCGCTATCGCGCACTCACGGCCTTGTTCCTGCTGGCGCCGCAAACACCGATGCTGTTTCAAGGTCAAGAGTTTGCAGCGTCGAGCCCCTTCCTGTACTTCGCCGATCACCAGGTTCCGATCGCGACGCTGGTCCGCGAGGGGCGCGAAGAAGCGCTGCGCCAATTCCGCAGCATGGCGGGACCCGATTTCGAGGGCTACTTCGCGGACCCGAGCGATCCCGCCACCTTCGCCCAATCCAAGCTGGATTGGTCCGAACTCGACCGCAATCAGGCGACGCTCCAAATGCACCGCGACCTGCTGGAGCTGCGCCGGACGGATCCGGTTTTCTCGGCTCAACGAGCCGACTGGCTGACCGGAGCGGTTCTGGCCGACGAGGCTTTCTTGGTGCGCTATCTGACCGAGAACAACGAGGATCGCCTGTTGCTGGTGAACCTCGGCCGGGACCATGCCGTCGCCCCCGCCGCGGAACCTCTGCTGGCGCCGCCCGAGGGCTGCCGCTGGAGCCTCCTCTGGTCGAGCGAGGCGCCCCGCTACGGCGGCTCGGGATCGGGGATCCTTGACGTCAAGAACTGGCATCTGCCAGGCCACGCCACGATTGTCCTGCGTCCCGAGGCGCTGCTGCCGGAATCGCTCCCCGAGCAGCAGGGCCATTAGTTCCCGCGGCTACGATTCCAGCTCGTCGATCTCGATCGCCGACTTCAACACGACCATCGAGCAGGGATAGAGCTGGTAGATGGGCTCGGCGAGCGGTCCCGATGCCTCAGGATTGGCCGTATCAATCAGCACCTCCCAGGGCGCGCCATCCCCCGGCCGCGGCAACGCAAAAGGAATCGTGTTGGCGTGATCGGCGTTAAAGAGCAGCAGCATCGTGTCGCCCGTGATCGCTTCGCCCCGCTCGTCGACATCGATCTTGCCGCCGAACAGGTGGACGCCCAGGCAGCGCACGTAGGGCGCGTTCCAGGCCTCGTCCGACATCTCTTTGCCCGAGGGATCCAGCCAGGCGATCTCGCGGGCATCAGCGCCGCGAATCGCGGCCCCGTGAAAGAACCGGCGGCGATGCAACACGGGCTGCTCGTCATAGATCTGAATCACGCGCCGCGTGAATTTGAGCAGCTCCTCCTGGCTTGGCTGGAGATCCCAATTCAGCCAGCTGATTTCGTTGTCCTGGCAATAGGCGTTGTTGTTTCCTTGCTGGGTATGGCTGATTTCGTCGCCGGCCAGCAGCATGGGGACGCCCTGCGACAGGAGCAACGTGGCGAGGAAGTTGCGTTGCTTGCGCTGCCTGAGGGCCAGCACGTCGGGCTTGTCGGTCGGCCCTTCCACGCCGCAGTTCCAGCTGATGTTGTCGCTAGCGCCGTCGCGGTTGTCTTCGCCGTTGGCTTCGTTATGCTTCCCGTCGTACGAGACGAGATCGTGCAGGCAGAACCCATCGTGGCAGGTGACAAAATTCACGCTGGCGTGCGGGCGCCGGCTGCTCCACTCGTAGAGATCGCTCGAGCCGCAGATGCGCGTGGCAAACTCCGATGCGACCCCGCCGTCTCCCTTCCAGAAGTGCCGAATGCAATCGCGGTACTTGCCGTTCCATTCCGACCAGAGCACGGGAAAGTTGCCGACCTGGTAGCCGCCAGCCCCCAGGTCCCACGGCTCGGCGATCAGCTTGACCTGCGAAATGACC
>JAEUIK010000598.1 GCA_016793185.1 Planctomycetaceae bacterium
GGGCTTCGTGGTCAAGGAGCTGCCGGTCGATCTGGCAAACGTCAACAATGTGCTCTATCGCGACGACGGCGCGTTGTACGCCGTCTGCTACGACGGCAACATTCATCTCCTCCGCGACACGAACGGCGACGGCCTCGAGGATCGCGCCGAGCTGTTCTGGGAGAACAAAGGGACGCTGATCTCGCCGGTCGGCGCGGCGCTGTCGCTGCCGGGCGATGAGCGCGGGCGCGGCCTCTACGTCGCGGCCAAATCGAGATGCGTGCTGATTCTCGACAGCGACGGCGACCATCGCGCCGACCGCGAGCTCACAGTCGCCGAGGGCTGGCCGCCGACGTCGGTCAGTGTCGATGCTCTGGGCATCGACGTCGATCCGCAGACCGGCGCCGTCTACTTCGGCCTCGGTTGCGCCGACTACACGAACGCCTATCTCGTCGATTCCGCGGGAAAGTCGCACTACGACATTCAGAGCGAGCGCGGGACGATTCTGCGCGTTGCGCCGAACTTCCAGAGCCGAGAGGTCGTCGCCACCGGGATTCGTTTCCCGGTCGCTATTCGCTTTAATCGGGCTGGCGATCTCTTCTGCACCGACCAGGAGGGAGCGACCTGGCTCCCCAATGGCAACCCTTTCGACGAGCTGTTACACATCGAGCGCGGCAAGCACTACGGCTTTCCGCCGCGGCACCCCAAACACCTGCCCGACGTAGACAATGCGCCGAGCCTGTTTGACTATCGCCCGCAGCACCAGTCGACGTGCGGCCTGAACTTCAACGAGCCGGTCAACGGAGGACCGATCTTCGGGCCTGAAAGCTGGCGCTCCGATGCCTTCGTGGCCGGCTATTCGCGCGGCAAGCTGTACCGCACGAAGCTGATCAAGACCGGGGCTGGCTACATTGCCCACAATCAACTGCTGGCCACGCTCAGCATGTTGCCCGCCGATGTCTGCGTGTCGCCGCGCGGCGAACTGGTGATCGCCGCCCACAGCGGCGGGCCCGACTGGGGGAGCGGACCCTCGGGGCGCGGCAAGCTGTTTCAGGTCTCCTATCGACCAAGCGATGGTCCCCTGCCGCTGGCGATCTGGCCGCAGACCGCGCGCGAGGTGCGCGTCGCCTTCGATCGCGAACTCGATCCGGAGATGCTCCAGGATCTTGCCACCCGGGCTGCGATCGACGGAGGCGAGTTCGTCGCGGCCGGCGATCGGTTCGAGACGCTTCGGCCCGGTTACGCCGTGGTGGCGAATCAACTGCGCACCGGCCGCTTCGACGTGCCGATCCTGGGGCTGCAAGTCACCGCCGACCGGCGGACGTTGATCATTACCACCGCACCGCATATGAAAGGGGTGCAGTACGCGC
Organism: Planctomycetaceae bacterium; assembly: GCA_016793185.1. GTDB lineage: Bacteria > Planctomycetota > Planctomycetia > Pirellulales > JAEUIK01 > JAEUIK01. Next base: position 1,350 of record JAEUIK010000598.1, read on the forward strand.
TCGCATTACCGAACTTCGGCCGCCGCGCCCCAGACGCCGCGGCCGGTGAGCTGCCGCAGTATCCCGACATCGACCTGCAGTACGACCTCAGCGGCGTCGACGCCACCTGGACCTCGGCCGATGGCGCCACGACCTGGCAAGGCTGGCTGCCGCACGTGGATCTTGATTTTTCGCGCGCGGTGACGCAGGGCAGCGCTCTCCACGACAAGCTGTGGCAGCACTTCGCCCAAGAGGGCGCGCTGCTGCTCCGCTGGTTCGGCGACCTGCGGGATCTTCACGATCCCGCGGTGCAGCCTGGAGCAAAGCTCGATTACGAGCCGGTCAAGCTGCCGGTCCATCTCCGATTCGCGCGGAACCGTGCTCCCTTGAGCGATTTCTCCTACCAGCTGAACCCCGAGCCGGTGCGGGACGATGATCCGCAACCGGTCGAGCCCGCCAATTGGGTCAAGCCGTTTCGGATGCAGAGCGCGACGGGTGCTGAGCTGGTTCGGCAAGAGCTCTTCGCGGGCTACTCAGTTCACGACGATGACCGGCTGAGCCAGTTTCCCACGAGCCGTTTCTTTCGCATCTGGGCCGAAGTGAATCGCGACGCGGCCAGTGTTCCCGACAATCTCAGCACGCCTGAGCTCGCCGGCGGCAACTGGCTGCGCGGCCGGCAAGTCTTTCTCAGTGAAGAGGCCCAGTGCGCCAAGTGCCATCGCACGCGCGGACTCGGTGGCGCGATCGGGCCCGATCTCTCGAATCTCGTGCATCGCGATTATGCTTCGGTCCTGCGCGACATTCGCGAGCCGAACTTCGCGCTCAACCCCGATTACCTCACGCGGATCGTGGCGCTTGAAGATGGCCGCCTGCTGACCGGCTCGATCCGCCCTGAAGGCGAATCGCTCATCATTGGCGATCAGCAAGGCAACGAGACGCGCGTGGCGCAAAGCGACGTGGTTGAGCTCCAGCCGTCGCCCGTGTCGATCATGCCGCAGGACCTGCTGCAAACGATCGGGCCCGACAGGCTCCGCGACTTGCTGACGTTCCTGCTGACCGAGCCGCCGCGGATGCCCGACTACGGCTCGGGCACTCCGCCGCCGCCGCGGACAAAGGCCGAGGTCGAGGCCATCCTGGCTGGCGCGCCACAAACGATCTCCACGCGCCCGCTGCACATCACACTTGTCGCCGGAAAAAAGGACCACGGCCCCGGCGAGCACGACTATCCCGCGTGGCTCGCGGTCTGGCAGCGGCTGTTGGCGCTCGCCCCCGAGACGCGCGTCACGACCTCCAGCGACTGGCCCTCGGCCGACGACCTCGCCCAGGCTGACGTGCTGGTCTTTTACCAGCAGGGCAAGTGGACGCCCGAGCGGGCTCGCGATATCGACGCCTTCCTCGCCCGCGGCGGCGGCCTGGTCTACATCCATTACGCGGTCGACGGCGGCGGCGACGCCCCCGGCTTTGCCGAGCGGATCGGCCTGGCCTGGAACGGCCAATCGCGCTTCCGCCACGGCGAACTCGAACTGCAGTTCCAGTTGCCGGCCGAGCATCCGATCGCCCGCAACTTCGACAAGCTGCGCCTGCACGACGAAAGCTACTG
>JAEUIK010000614.1 GCA_016793185.1 Planctomycetaceae bacterium
CTTAATCCCCTCGCCCCGGTACTCCGGGGAGAGGGTTAGGGTGAGGGGCCGCGACGCTGGCGACGATCCAACCAGCGCGAGCCCCGAAGGCCAACCAGCACCCCACCCCTCATCCGGCCTGCGGCCACCTTCTCCCCGGAATACCGGGGAGAAGGATCCTGAAGACCGGCCTCACAGAGGCCGGCTCCAGATCTACGATCCCGATTCGCTCGGGCAACTCCTGCGCTATCGCCGGCTCTTCGGCGATCGATGCTATTTGCTGGTCGAGCTGCATCACGGCAGTGATGACGAGCGGCATCTCGAACACTGCCTGGACATCTCGCGGCGCGCTGGCATTCCGCTGGCCGCCGCCGGGGGCGTGTTGTTTCACGATCCCGAGCGCCGCCCGCTGTGCGACGTGCTGACGGCCACGCGCGTGCGGCAAACCGTCGCCGCGGCGGCCGAGTTACTCGAGCCCAATGCCGAGCGCTATTTGAAATCGCCCGCGCAGCTTGGCGAGCTGTTCGCCGCGGCCCCCGCCTGTCTCGAGCGCACGCTCGAGATCGCCGCGCGCTGCACGTTCTCGCTCGACGAGCTCCGCTACGAGTATCCCGAAGAGCTCGCGCCGTCGGGCCGGACCCCGCTCGAGCATCTGGAGCAGCTCACCTGGCAGGGGGCGCGCACGCGCTATCCGGCCGGAATTCCCGCCAAAGTCCAGCAGCTGCTCAAGCATGAGCTGTCGATCATCGCCGACCTCCGCTACGAGGCCTATTTCCTCACCGTCTGGGACCTGGTTCGCTTTGCCCGGCAGCGCGAGATCCTGTGTCAGGGCCGCGGCTCGGCCGCCAACTCGGCCGTCTGCTATTGCCTGGGGGTGACGGCCGTCGATCCCGAGCGGATGGACGTGCTGTTCGAGCGCTTCATCAGCCGCGAGCGGAACGAGGCTCCCGATATCGACGTCGATTTCGAGCACGAACGCCGCGAGGAAGTGCTGCAGTATCTTTACGACAAGTATGGCCGCGAGCGCGTCGGCATGACGGCCGAGGTCATCACCTATCGGCCGCGCTCGGCGGTGCGCGACGTGGGCAAAGCCCTCGGCCTGTCGCTCGACCGGATCGACGCCCTGGCCAAGGTGATCGATAGCTATCACGCCGACAAACTGGCCGACCGCTGCCGCCAGGCGGGTGTCGATCCCGAGTCGCCCCTCGGTCGCCAACTGCTCATGCTCGTCGGACAACTCCTAGGTTTTCCGCGGCATCTAGGGCAACACGTCGGTGGGATGGTCATGACGCAAGGCCCCCTTTGCGAGCTGGTGCCGATCGAGAATGCCGCCATGGCCGACCGCACCGTCATCGAGTGGGACAAGGACGATCTCGACGAGTTGGGCATCCTCAAGGTCGATTGCCTGTCGCTCGGCATGCTCACCGCGATTCGCAAATGTTTTGAGCTCGTGCAGCGGCACCACGGCCGCACGCTCACGCTGGCCGACGTGCCCGAGGGAGATCCCGCGACTTACGAGATGATCTCGCGGGCCGACACGATGGGCGTGTTCCAGATCGAAAGCCGGGCGCAGATGTCGATGCTGCCGCGGCTGCGGCCGAACTGCTTTTACGATCTCGTGGTCGAGGTGGCCATCGTCCGCCCGGGCCCGATCCAGGGGAATATGGTGCACCCCTATTTGCGCCGCCGCGCCGGGCTCGAGCCGATCACGTATCCCAACGACGAGATCCGCGAAGTGCTGCACAAGACGCTGGGAGTGCCTCTCTTCCAGGAACAGGCGATGCGGCTGGCCGTGGTGGCGGCGGGCTTCACGCCCGGCGAGGCCGATCAGTTGCGCCGCGCCATGGGCGCCTGGCGCCGCCCCGGCATTATCGAGCAGTTCAAGCAGAAGCTCACCGAGGGCATGCTCGCCCGGGGCCTTGCACCGGAGTTCGCGCACCACGTGTTCAACCAGATTCGCGGCTTCGGCGAGTACGGGTTTCCCGAATCGCACGCCGCGAGCTTCGCCTTGCTGGCCTACGTCTCGGCCTGGTTGAAGTGCCATTACCCGGCGGCTTTTTGCGCGGCGCTGCTGAACAGCCAGCCGATGGGGTTTTATGCGCCGGCGCAACTGGTGCGCAACGCCCGCGAGCATGGGGTCGAGATCCTGCCCGTCGACGTCAATAACAGCCTGTGGGACGCGACGCTCGAGAACGGCGCGCTCCGGCTGGGTTTGCGCCAGGTCGTCGGCCTCGGCGAGGCCGCGGCACGGCAAATCGAAGCCGCCCGGGGTATCTCTTCGGTCACCGAGATCTGCAACCCCGACCGGCCGTCTTCTGTAGCCGAGGCCAATGGCCTCGGTTCCTCCTCTTCTTCTGTAGCTGGCCTCTCCGAGGCCGGCTCTGCTGTAGTCGGGGTCTGTGACCCCGATCCGTCGCGTCTTCCTATAGCCGAGGCCAATGGCCTCAGTTCCTCCTCTTCCTCTGTAGCTGGCCTCTCCGAGGCCGGCTCTGCTGTAGTCGGGGTCTGTGACCCCGATCCGTCGCGTCTTCCTGTAGCCGAGGCGAGTCGCCTCGGCCAATCGCCAGTGGGCGTTGAATTCACCGGCGGTTCGCCGACGTCACTGACGTCGGCTACAGACGAGGATCGGCCTCAGAGAGGCCGACTACAGAAGACAGACGAAGACCGGCCTCACAGAGGCCAGCTACAGGAAGACCCCTCATCCGGCCTGCGGCCACCTTCTCCCCGGAACGGGGAGAAGGATTGCGCACCCTTCAGCTCCCTCGAGGATTTTTCGCGGCGGACGGGACTCGCTCAAGCGGCGATCGCGCGCCTCGCCCGAGCCGATGCCTTTGGGTCGCTCGCGCTCGACCGCCGGCAATCGATGTGGCAGGCGCTGGCGCACGAGAAACGAGCGCAGGAGCAGCCGCTTCTGGCCGATCTCTGCGACGACGAGCCGCTGCCGCCGCTGCCGGCCATGACCAGCCGCGACGAGGTCTTTGCCGATTACCAGACGATCGGACTGTCGCTCCGCGCTCATCCGGTGTCGTTCTTTCGGCCGCAACTCGATAAGCTGCGGGTGGTGCCGGCCGCGCGGCTGGCGGATCTCGACCATGGCCGCTTCGTCCGCGTCGCCGGCCTGGTGCTCGTCCGCCAACGCCCGAGCACCGCCAAGGGAATCACCTTCGTCACCCTCGAGGACGAGACAGGAACGACGAACCTGATTGTGCGCATGGATGTGTGGGAACGGTTTCACCTCCCGGCTCGAACCGCCTCGGCCATGCTGGCCATGGGCCGGCTGCAAAAACAAAAAGAC
>JAEUIK010000621.1 GCA_016793185.1 Planctomycetaceae bacterium
TCCTGGCCGTGACGGCCGTCCTCATAACCGTCGGAGTTTACCTCGTCGCGCGCGTCAGAACATGGTACCAGCAAAGTCCGCCGCCGGCGAACGAGCTGCTGACGAATTTTCGCGAACTTCATTCCAAAGGTGAGCTAAGCGACGAGGAATACCGAACAATAAAAAGCATGCTGGCGGAACGCTTGCAAGAAGAGTTAACGAATAAGATCAAAGAGGGTTAGGTCGGATTGGGCGGGGTGGCTCGTCCGGCACGCGGCCCACCGGCCGCCTGACCTGATAGCAAAACACTTTTCTGGCAACTAAACGGATTCTGGGAGAACCACCTCCCGCTAGTAGCACGTAGATACAACGACTCGCAGCAACGTGGCGAGTTGCAACACGGCTCGAACAACGCGTGGACAAGGATGCCCCCCCGGCCCACGACAACCGATCCGGTTCTCCGCGAACCGCTCGAACTGTCGGCTGGCCAATCGAGCGACACCTTGATTCTGATGCCTGGGTGGTGCGCCGCAGTTGGGGCGCCACAGGTGGCTGCTGAAAGGAGCGGGCATGCCCGTAGGTGATGCGACCGGGGGTCGTCGTGGTGGCGGAACCACCAAGAAGAACGCATTTTGTTCGTTTTGCCGCAAGAGCTACCGCGACGTCGGCCCGTTGGTCGAAGGTCCAGGCGACGTCTACATCTGCGGTGAGTGCATCGAGCTGTGCCAGTCGATCCTCGAGCAGGAACGGCGGCGGCGCGGCACCACCAAGCAACTCTTTTCCAAGATCCCCGCGCCGTCGGAGATCGTGTCCCATCTCGATGAGTACGTGATCGGGCAGGAACGCGCCAAACGCGTGCTCGCCGTCGCCGTGCATACGCACTACAAGCGGCTGACGCTCGGCGCCGACAACTCCGACATCGAAATCGACAAGTCGAACATTCTCTTGATGGGTCCCACCGGCTGCGGCAAGACCCTGCTGGCCCGCACCTTGGCCCGGATCCTCGATGTCCCCTTTGCCATCGGCGATGCCACCACGCTGACCGAGGCGGGCTACGTCGGCGAGGATGTCGAGAACCTGCTGCTCAAGCTGTTGCACGCGGCGGATTTCGACCTCGAAGCGGCCCAACGCGGCATTCTCTACATCGACGAGATCGACAAGATCGGCAAGACCAGCAACAACGTCTCCATCACCCGCGATGTGTCGGGCGAGGGGGTGCAGCAGGCCTTGCTGAAGATGCTCGAAGGAACCATGGCCAACGTGCCGCCGCAAGGGGGGCGCAAGCACCCCGAGCAGCAGTACATCCAGATGGACACGAGCAACATCCTGTTCATCTGCGGCGGAACCTTCGTCGGCATCGACAAGATCATCGGCAAGCGCCTGGGCCGGCGGACGATCGGCTTTGGCCAGGAGCATGCCGAGGCCAACGAGACCGAGCTGTCGGTGCTGCTGCCGCAGGTCACCAGCGACGATATCCTCGAGTTCGGGTTGATTCCCGAGCTCGTCGGCCGTCTGCCGGTGCTCTCGGCCCTGACGCCGCTTGGCGAGCAGGACCTGGTGCGCGTGCTCCGCGAACCGCGCAACGCCCTGATCAAGCAGTATCAGAAGCTGTTCGAGATGGAAGGCTGCGAACTGAGCTTCACCGAGGATGCCCTGGTGGCCATCGCCCGCAAAGCGCACGAGAAAGCCACCGGCGCCCGCGGTTTGCGGTCGATTATCGAAGAGGTGATGCTCGATATCATGTATGAGCTACCCGACAAGGGGCGCAACTCGCAATACGTGATCAACGACCGGATCATCGAGGGTCGCGAGAAACTCTTCCCGATCGCGATCGAACCCAAACACAAGAGCGCGTGACGTTCAAGCCCGCGGGCCTCGTAGGGGCCTGGGGGGTCGAGTTACCGCGCTACGAGCGAGCCGAGGGCGGGCTGTATTAGCTGGCCCTGGGCTCGTTCTTTTTTGCGCCCAGCGAGATGCTGCCGTTGGCGTTGTCCGAGCCGGGAATGTGACTCCCCGGAGGCAGGCGGCCACGCATTAGTGCCGCCTGGGGGGCGGCTCGCGGTCCGGCGCACTGCGCGCTCCGGGCGTGCGCATCGGCAACACGCGCGAGAGGACGGCGGTCGGCGCCGAGGCGGGCAGGCTCGGAGTGCCCGCCACGGCCAAGGCGCGGATCAGGGCGGCGGTGTCCTGGGTCGTCGGCGGCTCGCGCACGAGCACGCCGTTGTGGTCGACGAGCAGCGCGCCCTCGGCGTAGCGCGAGGCCCCGCTCAGGGCGAGCGCCCCGTCGTCGGTCACGCGATAGCCCAATCGCAGCTCCTCGAAGCGCACCTGCTCGCCCATCGCCGCGGGGAGCTGCGCGACCGACATGCTCAGCTCCTGACCGAGCGCCTGCAGGAAGGAGCGGCTGATCACTCCCTTGCGGCTCGCCAGTTCGCCCGAGGCCTGCAGCAGCCGGTCGCCGTCTCCCTCGGCGTCGAGCAGCACTTGGGCGGTGCCGCGCAGGTCATGTCCGAAGTGGCGCGTGACGAGTTCGCCGAGTTCGACCTGGTCGAACCGCCCCTGCACGGTCCACCGCCGCGACTGGCGTCCCAGGTCAAGCCGTCCTCGGCCGACCAGCGTGCTCTTTGGCCCGACCCACTCGCCGGCGGCCAGCCAAGGGCGCAGCAGGGTGATGGGAAACGGCGCTTCGCCGGTCTGCAGGTCGAGGCGCGTCATCGGTTCCGGACGATCGCGCTCGCGCGCCACCTTGAGCGATACGGGGTGCTCGGCGGCCCCCTCTTCCCAGTGAAACACCAGGCGGGCCTCGGCATGCCGCGGCGCCGCGGTGACCGCCGCCGCGACCTGCTTCACCTTCCAGGCCTGCTCGCCGTCGCGGAGGCAGGCGTGTTCAGCCACGATGTGAATTCGCCGGTCGACTCCCCCGGTCGGCCACCGCAGCTGCCGGTCGAGCAGTTCCGTCAGCGCCTGACAACCGTCGAGCACGAGGTCCGGCGCCGCCAGCGCTACCCACCAGTCGTGGCCGTGCCGCCGGGCGTCGATCTGACCGATCCGTGCGATCAGCTCGTTCGTCTCGGGCTCGCGCAGCTCGACTTGCAGCAGGCGCACATCGCCCGGGCGGGTGTGCTCGACCGATCCCAGGCGCACCGCGAGGCCCAGTTGCCGCGTGAGCATCTGCTCGCAGGCCAGGCGGTGGCTGGGCAGACGTTGGTAATAGGTCCAACCGCCGAGAGTCAGGGTCGGGACCACGCAGAGCGCCACGAACAGCACTCGGCAAAACGCCCGCTCGAATCGTTCGGAGATTACCGGCAACATCCGTGTCACCTGTTGCGCGCCAAAGTACTTTTCGGGTGCCACCGGCTGCTTGTCAGCCAGCGCTTGCTATCTGGCCGCCACGCGCCGGCAGGCCATCTATCGTCGTCGGGCTATTTGGCTCGTGCCAGTTCGTGAAACTGTTCCCAGCGGGCTTGCATCTCGAGCAGGCTGTCGCCTCCGAATTTGTCGATCAGCGCCGCGGCGATCTCGAAGGCGACGACGTTCTGGAGGATCACGCTCGCGGCCGGTACCGCGCAGACGTCGCTCCGCTCGTAATTGGCCTCGGCCGTTTCCTTGGTGGCCAGGTTGATCGATGCCAGCGGTTTGCGGAGGGTGCTGATGGGCTTTTTGGCGGCGCGGATGACCAGCGGCTGGCCGTTGGTCATGCCCGCCTCGAGCCCCCCGGCATTGTTCGTGGGGCGGCGGAAGCCCAGGGTGGTGGAGCTTCGCGCCGTCTCGTCGTAGAGGATGGGATCGTGAACCTGCGAGCCGCGGCGGCGGGCTCCCTCGAAGCCCAGGCCGATCTCGACTCCCTTGATCGCCTGCACGGCCATCACCGCCTGCGCCAGTTTCCCGTCGAGCTTGCGATCCCACTGGGCGTGCGTCCCCAGCCCAAACGGGAGTCCCTCGACGCGGACTTCGATCACGCCGCCGAGCGTGTCTCCCTCCTTGCCGCAGACGTCGATCAAGTCCTTGATTACTTGTTCGCGATCGGGATTGAGAATGTAGAGCTCGCTGGCATCCCGCAGCGCCCGCTGTTCGACAAGCGTGCCGGGGCGCGGCTCGACGCGAATCCCGCCGAGCTCGGCCACGTAGCCAAACGATTCGATGCCGAACTGCGCGAGGAGCTGCTGGGCAAGTGCTCCGGCCGACACCCGGGCGACGCTTTCGCGGGCGCTGGCCCGCTCGAGGATTCCCCGAATCGACCCGAGGTACTTCATCGCGCCGGTCAGATCGCCATGGCCGGGTCGCGGCCGTTCGAGGTCCCCCAGCCGCTCGAGCTTGTAGTCCTTATTGACGACCTCGAGCGCGATGGGGCTTCCCAGCGACGTGCCCTGCCAGATGCCCGACTTGATGTCGACCAGGTCCGTCTCGATGCGCTGCCGGCCCCCCCGTCCATAGCCCCCCTGACGCCGCTTGAGCTCGAGGTTGATCGGCGCGGGATCGATCGGCACGCCGGCCGGAAACCCGTCGACCAGCGCGATGTTTCCCTTGCCGTGCGATTCGCCAGCGGTCCAGTAGCGCAACATGAGTGACGTTCGAGCCTTGCTTGACGGAGTGCGACAGGGGCGCAACGGCGAGAAGATCCGCGGCGACAGCCTCGATTTTAGCCGCGATCCCAAAGTGAGAATAGGGCGGTTAGGGGATCTGCTGGCAGGGCCCGACGTGTGGCGAGAACCGTAGAATTGCCGGTGACTAATGGCTTTAGGTCGATGTCAGAGTGACGACGCATTCGCTGACTCGTGCAATTTGCAAAAACTAGCCCGCAGCGCAAGCAAGGGCTCGCTCGCACTCGTTCTGGCTCTACCGCAGCTCGTGTGGCAAGTCCTGAGCATCGCGGACGTAAAGGATGGCCGCTTCGAGCCCAGCCTCGTCATTGATATAGCGTTTGCTGCATCCTTCACCCCACCAACGCCCGCGGACCTGGGTTGGCTGTCCGAGGCCGGTGGCAAAACGCTGTGCTTGATCCTCTTTGAGCCGACGCGTGCACCAGGACTTGAGTTGATTGCGAACTTCGTCGGGATGCACGGGCGCCGACACGACGACGTGCACATGGTTCGAACGACAACTGACGGCGTGGAGGGACCAATTTCGGACCTGGCAATGGCGGGTAATCGTCGCCTCGACCAGCAGCCGTTGCCTCATGTCGAGCCGACAGGGAACTTCGCGCATGCTCTCGCGGCATCGTCGGACCCTCGCTAGGTCGGGCGCTTGCCAGCCATGGCCGCGGCGGGTCCAACCTCGATCGTCGCCTGGCAGCCAGGTGCCATAGGTCGCCCAGGTCAAGAAGTAGGCCAGTGGCGGTGAACCAAAGGCTTCCATCGCAGACGCCTCAGTTAACGGCTCGAGAAGATCCCTCGCTGGCGCTTCGGGCTAGTCTGGCGGTCAGCCCACGAAACTGGCATAAGCCGCTCACGCAAACGGCTGCCCTGTGAGCCGCTCAAAAGCCTCGACGTACTTCGCCCGGGTCTTCGCGACCACGGATTCGGGCAGCTCGGGGGGAGGGCTGTTCTTGTCCCACGTCGTCGATTCGAGCCAGTCGCGCACGAACTGCTTGTCGTACGAAGGTTGGCCGCGACCCGGCGCGTAGCCCGCGGCGGGCCAGAACCGCGAGCTGTCGGGCGTGAGCACCTCGTCGATCAGGATCAACTCGTTCTGCCACCACCCCCATTCGAACTTGGTATCGGCCACGATCAGGCCGCAGCGTTGGGCGTGCTGAGCCGCCCGTTGATAGACCTGAATGCTCCGCTGCCGCAGCTCGCGCGACGTGGCCTCGCCCACGCTCTCGACCATCTCGGCGAAGGAGATATTCAGATCGTGTCCCGACTCGGCCTTGGTGGCCGGGGTAAAGATCGGCTCGGGCAGCGGCGAGCTTTCGAGCAGTCCGGCCGGCAAGGCAATTCCGCAAACCTGGCCGTTGGCCTGGTACTCCTTCCAGCCCGATCCCGCCAGGTAGCCGCGCACGACGCACTCGATGGGAACGACCTGGCTTTTCTTGACGAGCATGGCACGCCCGTCGATGAGCTGGCGGTCGACCGCGTCGGGAAGGGGCATGCTTGTCACGTCGGCCGAAATCAGGTGGTCTTTCTCGGCCAAGAGTCGGAACCAGAACAGGCTCAATTGCGTGAGGATCTTCCCCTTGTCGGGAATGCCGTTGGGAAGGACCCAGTCGAAGGCGCTGATCCGATCGGTGCTGACGATCAGCAACGCATCCCCCAGATCGTAGACATCGCGGACCTTGCCGCGCCGCACGGGGAGACCGGGAAACTCGGTTTGCAGGACGACGGGAGAGGTCATCGCGAATCCTTCGGCAACGGAGCGCCGCCTGACGCAGCGGCGAGCGGAGTATACCGCGGTCGCGCGCGTCCGAACAACCGCCCGCGGTCGTGCCAAACTTGAACCCCAGGGCCGCGTGGTTTAGACTCCCTCGGGCGAGGGCTGGCGCCTCGTTCGCATCTCGCGTGCAGCCGACGCGAGGCATTCGGCCGGGCCTGGGACGGCGCCGTTCCAGCGTGCTGCACCAGCGAGGAAGCGAATGGGAGTCATACGATTTCTGATCGACTCCCCCCAGCGGTTGACTCCGGCCGCCGTGCAGCGAGCGTACTTCACCGGCCCGGACTATATCCCCTGGCCCACCCGCGCGCGGCTCACCCTCGACGGTCTCGAGGTCGAACGCGAGTCGAACGAGTCGGGTAATCTCCACATCCTCTGGCACGTGCCCGGCCAGGGCGAGTTGGTCCTGGTGACAGGGACCTTGGCCGAGCGCGGCAAACCTTATTGGCTGCTCGTCGAATTGGCGCGGGGACAGCTCTTTCGCCTGCGCACCCAGGTGGCCGAGTGGCACGACCTGGGGCTGGTCCTCTCGCGCGAGATCCACGACGGGCTCGAGCGTGCAACGCGGCTCTTTGCCGAAGCGGCCACGAGCCAGCATCAGCCCCAGGAAGTCGAACCGCGGGCCGAACGCGCGCTCGTCGCGGCCCTCGAGACGGGACAGAAACTGGCCGCCAGCTTCGTCGAACAGGCGCTCGCCGGGCGCAAGCGGCACGTCTCGAAGCTCCCCACCTGGCTGGGCGCCGCGCTGGGGCATCATGCGGTGGACAAGTCCAACGGCCGGCGGCTGATGTCGTCGTTCAACGCTGCCGCGGTCACCTGCAACTGGCATGAGATCGAAGCCGTCGAAGGCGCTTATCGTTGGGAAGCGTACGACCAGCAACTCGAGTGGTGCCAAGGGCACGACACCCGGATCGCCGCGGGACCGCTGCTCAAGTTCAGCCAGGGGGCGCTCCCCGACTGGCTCTATCTCTGGAGCGGCGACTTCGAGAACCTCCTCTCCGTCATCACGGATTACGTCGAGACCACCGTCACGCGCTACCGGGGGAAGGTCCAGCTCTGGAACTGCGCCGGCCGGCTCGCCGAGCCCGACGCACTGGGACTCTCCGAGGAACAACGCTTTCAACTAGCGGTCCGCGTCGTGGAAATCGTGCATCGCCTCGATCCCGAGACGCCGGCCGTGATTTCCTTCGATCAACCCTGGGGCGAGTACCTGCATCGCTCGCGGCTCGAGTTGGCCCCCCTCACGCTGGCCGACGCGCTGGTCCGCTCGGAACTGGGACTGGGGGGACTGGCCATCGAGTGCAATGTCGGCTACTCGCCTGGGGGCACTGCGGCGCGCGACATTCTGGCCTTCAACCGACTCGTCGACTGGTGGAGCTCGTTTGGCCTGCCGCTCTACTTCTACGTCACCTTTCCCAGCGCGGCCAGCGTCGATCCCTTAAGCCGCAAGCCGGCCCATGTCGCGGTCGAGGCGCACCCGCATGCGGCCAGCCCGGCCGGGCAACTTGCCTGGGTCGAGCAATTCGTCTCGTTGCTGGTGGCGAAGCCAGCCGTACGCGGCGTCTTCTGGAACCAGCTGGCCGATGCCGAGCTGCACGATTTTCCGCACGGCGGGCTCATCGATTCCGCCGGCGATTCGAAACCGGCGTTGGCGGCGCTGGGGGCGATTCGTCGTCAGCATCTGGCCTGACGTGGCCGGCCGCCGCTGAGCGGCCGTGCGCGTTTCCCTCGCGCATCAGGGGATCCTCAACACGACCCCGGCGCGCAGGTTGTTCGGGTCGGGGATCAGGGCCCGGTTGGCCTCGTAGATCTCCTGGAATCGGCTCTCATCACCGTAGAGTTGCCGAGCGATACTGACCAGCGTGTCGCGCGGCTGCACCTGGTAGGTCGCGGCCGGCGCGCGATCGCGTGCCGCGCGGTAGGCGCCCGGCGCGAGGGGGACCAGCGGCGCGACGGTGGCGGGCGTCGGGGGCAAATCGACCGCCACCGTCGAGCGCTCCGAGGCCAGCGAAGCTTGCGGGCCGCGCGGCGCCGCCACAATGTCGGCAGCCGGCGGCGGCGGCGCGGTGCCCAGT
>JAEUIK010000625.1 GCA_016793185.1 Planctomycetaceae bacterium
GTCGACGACCCAATCGCGGTAGCGCCAGACGTGCGGCTTCGGGTTGTCGCGCTCGTAACCGTTCGATTCGGCATAGCGCACCAGGTCGAGCCAGTGCCGCGCCCACCGCTCGCCATACTGCGGACGGGCTAGCAGCTCATCCACGACGCGCTCAAAGGCGTCGGACGAGGTGTCGGCCAGAAACGCGCGCTGTTCCTCGACCGTCGGCGGCAAACCAAGCAAGTCGAGATACACACGCCGCAACAGCACGCGGCGATCGGCCGTCGCGGCGGGCTTCAGGTTCGCTTCATCCAGACTCGCCAAGATGAATCGATCGATTGGGTTGCGGACCCAACCTGGATCGGAGACCTCGGGCAGTTCCGGGCGGACAGGCGGGAGAAAAGCCCAATGATCGCGCTCGGATTCGTCAAACTGAAACCGACCATAGGGCTCGCCGGCACTGACGCTCGGCAGGGATCCCGCGGCCAGGCATCCGCTCAGCGCGATCGCCAAGCAAACGTTTCCGGACCATGCCTTCCGTCGGAGCCGGCATTTCGGTTTGAGCAGGCCCTGGATCATCCGGCATTCCTCGGCGGAAACGCAGACTCGCAACGGGCAGGAGGGGGCCGCCGAATCGTTGCCGGTGTTCTGGGCAAACGGGGGCCGGCGGCGGGGGGACCGAACCACCTCACTATAGGAAGTGTCCACGGCCGCGAGCAAGCTTTTTTGGGCCTGAGCGGGGGGCTCCTGCCCCCGGTCCAGCGCGACCGTTCAGGTCCAAAGCTCCCCGCGGGAGACGAAGTCGCCTGCTATTCGTCGATCAACTCGCATATGCCCCATTGCCCTTCGCATTCGTCGACGGCCAGCCGCAAATGGCGGGGGCGCGCTCCGGTGCGAATCTCCAGGGCGTCGAGCAACCGCTGTCCGAGGTAGCGGGCGATCAATTCGGCCGTGGTATTGGGGACCGGCAGCAAGACGCAATCTTCGCGCGGAAAGATCCACTCGCGGTCGGCATAGGTTGCCCGCACGCGCCGCGCGTCGGCCTCGACCTGGATCTGCGGGTGCGACGTCGGTAACAGCACATGGTGGTCGAGTTCGTCGACCAGCAGCTTGAGCGCTTCGCGGACGGCAACGAAATCCACCACGAAGTGGTTCTCGTCCAAGGGGCCGACGATCTCGGCAGCGACCCGATAGTTGTGTCCGTGCAGTCGCTCACAGTCGTGGTTGCTGAAAGTCACGAAGTGCGCAGCGCTAAAGACCAGGTAGTCTTTGGTGACGCGGATAGAGTATGACTCGGTCACGGGTGACGTATTTCTTTCTGGCGCGTTGTCCACAAGTACGGCTGTTTAATTATGCCCTCGCCAAGCGCTGCGAACAAACCAGCGGCGATCAGGTCGGCCGTGGTGCCTGGATTGCGGCGATGATGGTCGCTCCGAAGCCAGAAATCGAGATCGGCCAGCGCCGTCGCGTAATCCTCCTCGCCCGGAAGCCCCGCGTCGAGCACGCGGCGGGCGCGCCGCGCCGAGTCCTCGGCGACCGCGGGGCCGCACTTGCGGCCAATCAGGCTATCGGGATGACTCGCCATCATCTCCAGATGCGTGCGCACGATCACGTCCGCCAGGCCCCAGCCCCGCGATAAGCCGTGTGCCAAGAGCGGAACGACGTCGTGGAGCACCTGGTCGAACTGGTTGACGTACTGTCGGGCCACGAGGTCGCGTTCGGCTGCGGCTTGCATCGCCCGCAGCAGGTCGGCCGGGGGCGAATCGGCCACGTCGTGTTCCTCGACCCGCCCCATTCCCCCCGGCTGGGCAAGACGAATGGCCGCATAGATCCGTTGCGCATCTTCCGCATCGAGCCCGGCCAGAACACGTTCGATTCCGTCAGCAACTGCTTCGCCCTCTTGAACCAGTGCCAGGGGGCCCAAGAGCAGCAGTGTTCCCAGGTTGGTATTTCTCCCCACGGCGTTGCGGGTGACCGCGACCGCTTCGTACACCAGCGTCCCCAACCGGGTCTCGGGGGTAATCGCATCGAAGGGGGAGGCGATGGCGACGGCGGCTGCTGCGAAGTCGAAGAACGTCACGTCGTCGAAATCGGCCCCCCGGTGCACGTTGCCGGGCTTCGGGGCACACGTCTCCATGACGATCGCCAGGGTCGCCCTTTGGCCGCGCGACAAGGAACTGGCGCGGGGCGCGAAGACCGACGGATTTTCCGGAGGACGATCCATTTCAACTCGGCCGGTCGGAAACGCCTTGCGCCTGCGCCAGCGGATGACGCTGCAGGAACCCGGTCAGCCAGAGCGGAATCCGCTCGCTGGCGTCCTCGATCACGTAGTGTCCCGCGTCGTTGGCCCGCTGGACGTCGGCATACGGGAAGAACTCGAGAAAGCGCTCGAGAAAGGCTGGCGTGAAGCACCAGTCGCGCATCCCCCAGATCAGGAGCATCGGGTGCTTGCGAAACTTCGCAAGGCCCCGCTCGACTTCGCACAAGGTTTCGTAGCTCGGATGCGACGGATCGAGCGGAATATCAAGGACGAACCGGTGCGTGGCGATGCGGTGCGCCCAGGTGTCGTACGGCGCCAGATAGCCCGCCTGAACCGCCGGGGTGAACTTCTCGGGATGTTCCGTGGCCATCCGCAGGGCCGCCCGGGCGAAACCGTTGAACCCCTGGACGGCAAGCTGCCCCAGGACGGGGATGCGACAGGCGGCAATTCGGCGGGGAATCGCCTGCGAGCGGAATGCGGCTGTGTTGCATAGCACGAAGCGCGCGAACCGTTCGGGACGCCGGGCGGCCACGCCCATCCCGATCGCGCCACCCCAGTCGTGGGCCATGAGCGTGATTTGCCGGAGGTCGAGCGTGTCAACCAGCCGCGTCAGGTTGTCGATATGTTTCGCCAGCCGGTAGTCGTAGTTCGCCGGCTTGTCCGATAGCCCGCAGCCCAGGTGGTCGGGGGCCACCAGCCGATAGCGGTCGCGGAACGTGCGGACCACGTTGCGCCAGTAGAAGCTCCAGGTGGGGTTGCCATGCACCAGGAGCAACGTCTCGCCGCGACCCTCGTCGAGGTAATGGTACCGGCCGGCGTCGAGCGGCAGGTAGTGGGAAGCAAACGGGTAGAGCTTTCGCCAGTCGTCGCCGGAATGGGCTGGCGGGATTGATTCGGGAGTGGCCGGCGTGGTATTGCTCACCGGCTCATTAAAGCCTTGAACACCCGGAGTGCAAAGTCCCCGCCAGGAACTCCGCCCGCCTACCGGGCGTTCGACCCCGGTTGGGCGCGAAGATTGCAGGGCTATACTTGAACGGACCCTTTTCCGCTGCCGTGGCAACCAGGACCTGATCGCGTGGCCGAACCCAATTTTCTCGCCGAGCACTTCATCAACCGCGAGCTGAGCTGGCTCGAGTTCAATGCCCGCGTGCTCGAAGAGGCCGAGGAC
>JAEUIK010000214.1 GCA_016793185.1 Planctomycetaceae bacterium
GGCTTTCGGGGGTGTGGTCCTCGCCAAGGTCGCCGTCGGGGCTGGCGCCGGCCGCGTTGAAATAGCGGAGCGCCGCGTAGCCCAGGCCGTAGGCGTGGGCGTAGTCGGCCAGCGCCTCTTCGATCACGAGCTTCGTGAAGCCATAGGGATTGATCGGGCGCTGCAGCTCGGTTTCGACGATCGGCACCCGGCTCGGGACGCCGTAAGTGGCCGTGGAACTCGAGAAAACGAAGCGGTTGACGCCCGTCGCGCGCATCGCTTCGAGCAGATTAAGCGTGAGGACGACGTTGTTGTAGTAGTACTTGGCGGGATCGGCGACCGACTCTCCCACCAGCGCGAAGGCGGCGAAATGCATCACCGCATCGATGCGCTTCTCGGTCAGCGTGCGCTCCAGCAGCGGGCGGTCGGCCAGATCGCCCACGAGCAACCGACCGGGGGGAACGGCCGAACGATGCCCGGCAATGAGATTGTCGTAGACCCAGATCTCATGCCCGGCGCGGGCGAAAATGCGCGTGGCGTGGCAGCCGACATAACCGGCTCCGCCGACGATGAGAATATTCATCCCTGACCTGCTTACTGGCGGCTGTTGAGCGAGAAACACCAACGACTTGACGAGATGCGGGGGAACGATTCTCGACGCTCAGACGCAGGCCAATTCGGCGCGGAAGTACTCGATGGCGCGCTCCAGCCCTTCGCGGCGGGGGACCTTCGGTTCCCAGCCCAACAGCTTCTTGGCCAGCGTGATATCGGGACGTCGCAGCTTGGGGTCGTCCTGCGGCAATGGGCATTCGACGATCGTGCTCTTCGATTCGGTCAGCTCGATCACCTCTTCGGCCAGCTGCCGGATGGTGATCTCGACCGGGTTGCCGATGTTGACCGGCTCGTGGTAGTCGGCGTTCAAGAGCCGCACGAGTCCCTCGACCAGGTCGCTGACGTAGCAAAAACTGCGGGTCTGCGAGCCCGAGCCGAAAATCGTCAGCGGTTCGTTGCGGAAGGCTTGCGAGACGAAGGCCGGCAGGGCGCGGCCGTCGTTGGCCTGCATCCGCGGACCATAAGTATTGAAGATGCGGACGATCCGGGTATCGACGCCGTAGGTGCGGTGGTAGGCCATGACCACACTCTCGGCAAAGCGCTTGGCCTCGTCGTACACGCTGCGGGGTCCGATCGAGTTGCAGTTCCCCCAGTAGGTTTCGCGCTGGGGATGTTCGAGCGGGTCGCCGTAGATCTCGCTGGTGCTGGCCAGGAGCAGGCGGGCGCCGGTGCGGCGCGCGAGCTCGCAGCAATGGAATGTCGCGTCGGAGCCAACCCGCAATGTCTCCATCGGGTACTTCAAGTAATTGATCGGGCTGGCCGGCGAGGCGAAGTGGAGCACGGCATCGACCGGACCCTCGACCGGCAGGCCGAGCGAGACATTGTGCTCAATCCGGGTGAACGCCGGGTTGTCGAGCAGGTGCTCGGTATTGCGGGGCGACCCGGTGATGTAGTTGTCGAGGCAGACGACTTCGTGCCCGTCCCCCAGAAAACGCTCGCAAAGGTGCGATCCGACAAAGCCCGATCCACCCGTGATCACAACGCGCACGTGGAGTTCCTTTCGTAGGGAGGATGCGTCGCATCCTCTTACGTCATCGACAATTGGGCAGTCCGGCAGGACCCGACTTCGTCCGCAAGGATAGCTCCGACTCAGGCAAGACGACAATCGGAGCTGTCAAAAAGCGGGCGATCCCGAGGGAGGGGCGGGCGGACCCCCCTCGCTAGCGGGCTGTCCCCCGCTGTCCGCCGACGAGCGCAGAATCCCGATAATCGGCACGTCCCAGGTTCGATCGCCAGGGAACGCGATGTATATTAGCTAACCAGCCTGCCTTCCGCGATCGAGATTCCCGCCATGAGCCTCACCGACGATCACGAATCCGGCGACGCTGCTGCGCGTGCGAACGGGATGCTCGCCGGTCCCGACGTGCGGCCGCACCTGCAATCGGGCCTGAACCTCCTGCTCCAGGCCTATGAGTACGCGCACGACCTCCAGCAAGACGTCTGGGACCTGGCCGTCGAACTCAGCGTCTTGCGAGCCGCGGGACTGAACAACAGCGACCTGCGCTGGCTGGCGGGCAAGGGATACATAGCGCACGCCATCGAAGTGACCGGTGTCGACGACAGTGTCCGCCGCTTTCGCCACGTCCCGCTGCTGACCTTCGTCGAAGGGACGAGCATCGTGCTCACGCCCGCGGGACTCGAAGCTTCGGCCCAGCTCCTGGCCAACGGCGCGGCGCGCGTGCGGCCTTCGACCGCCGGCAAGAGTGCGGGCCACAGCGGGCTCGGGCCGCTGCCGAACTGGGACCAACTACGCCGCCAATTGCGGGTGGGCAGCGAGATCGTCAAGGAGTTCAAGCTCCCCAGCCCCAATCAAGAGACGGTCCTGGCCGCGCTCGAAGAAGAGGGTTGGCCGCCACGGATTGACGATCCATTACCTCCGGTGTCGAGTATCGATTCGCGCCGCCGGCTGCACGACACGATTCGTGCGCTCAACCGCAAGCAGCGGATCGCTCTGATCCGATTCATGGGGGACGGCAGCGGCGAAGGGATTCGCTGGGAGCCGAATGACTGCCAATTGGCGCACCTGGGGGACGAAGTCCACTCCGCCGGCCAGTGAGAGTCGCCCGGCTGGCGAAGCGGCAGCGCCGGCGTCCGCTGGACCGCGGCGTCTGCCCCAGAGGTGGCGTGGTCGGGAAGGTGGCGCCGGGACCTGGCGGGTCTGGAGAATTCCCCTGACCATACGGTGTGCGCCACCACACCGTACCCTATCATTGCCGCCGCAGTGCGTCGGCCGACAAGGGTTCGAGTGGCAAAGCGGCAGTTGCGGCCGCCGTCCGCTCGCCCCCGCTGGCCGGTCGAACTGTTGGCTCGCTTGCCCCGCTCCGCACGGCAAGCGACTTCCCGACGGATTGGGTGACGGTTGGCATTCCCGCTGGTATCCCAGCGCTGCGTGTGCCTGAGACTCGAGCTAGATCGCAGGTATGGCACATTTCGAGCCAAGGGGATTCGGGTGGCTCCCGAGTGCGCCGGACTTCCGCGATGCCACCGTGGATTCGCCACCGGTGCTGGCGTTGCTCCGTGCCTTGCGCGAGGCTGGCGCAGAACCGCCAGCCAGCACGACCAAGGTGGATCTGCGCGAGTATTTTCTCGACGCCGACGACCAGGGGGAATTACACACGTCGACGGCGCACGCGGTCGCCGCGCTGGCCGAGTATTTTGAGCGGCGCTCGACGGGCCGATTGCTCCGGCCGTCGCGATTGTTCCTGCACCAGAACGCCCTGCGGCTGGGGCCGATGGCCAGCGAGCGCGGGGTCGATCTGCGGACGATGTTCAAAGGCCTGGTCCGCTGCGGCAGCCCTCCCGAGCGTCTCTGGCCCTATGACGCCGAGCGCTTGACGCTCACCCCCGATGCGTTGCTTTATTCCTATCGTACACCTTATGAGTCGGCGATTTACGTGCGCCTCGATGGACGCCGGGGTGGCGGAGAGGCGACGCTGCGGACGGTTAAGTCTTATCTGGCCGCGGGGTTTCCGGTCGCGTTCGGGTTTGCGGTGCCAAATTCTCTGGAGGATGACGGCATCATCCCCTATCGGCCGACCTATGATTCCCTCATCGGCGGACAAACCGTGCTGGCCGTGGGCTACAACGACCGCTGGTTGCGGAGCTCGCGGGGAGCGCTCTTGATCCGGAATTCCTGGGGCCGGAACTGGGGCGAGGCCGGATACGGCTGGCTCCCCTATGCCTACGTCGAAGAGCAGTTGGCGCTCGACTTCTGGACGCTGCTGCAGCCCGACTGGGTCCGCTCAGGAGAGTTCGATCTGCCGCTGTCGCCCAGCGCCGCCGTGCGGCCGGGCAAAGGAGTGAACTAGCGTTCCCTCGGGAGATCCCCGGCGGACGAGTCGTGCGTGTGAGGTGATTGAACAACGCGTGTTGTCGAGGCACTACACCAGGAGCTGGAGTTTTCGCGAAACGGTGCCCGGGCACGCGGGTTGCAATGTGAAGATTCGGGAGAGCGACGACTATTCACCACAGCCTCCCCACAGCTCCCACATAGGGCCGGTTGTGGTTTGGTTGTCGCCACTACAATAGTGCCTGAGATACTTTCGAGCGATTTTGATTTGTCAAAAGGGCTGCGACCATGATGATTAAACGCGCCACCTCGCCCGAGGGCCACCACGCCAGTGGTCGCCATTCGCAGAACGTTCCTCGCGAGGCCTTGCGGATTCTTTTCCGGCACAAGGGAAAGATGCTGGCCACGTTTGGCGTGATCATGGGACTCGTGATCGCCGCGCTGGCCTTCTTTCCGCGCACCTACTCGTCAGACGCGCGGTTGTTCGTCCGGCTGGGACGCGAGAGCATCGGCCTCGACCCCACCGCGACGATCCACTCGACGGTCAACGTCGAAGGGTCGCGCGAGACCGAAATCAACTCGGAGCTCGAGATTCTCCGCAGCCGGGTGCTGCTGCAGGATGTCGTGGATCGACTCGGCGCCGACGTCGTTCTGGGACGCAAGCCGCTGCACGCCACGGGCCACGAGGAAGAATCGGGCCCGTCCTTCCTGACCAACGCGCTCGATAGCGTCCTGTCGACCGCCAGCAGTTGGATGAACGGCAAGATTCCGCTCAAGGAGCGGGCCGTCACCGCGTTGGAAAAGAACATCAAAGTGGCGACTCCCCGGCGGTCGAATGTGCTGCTGGTGCGGGCCGATGCCGACTCGCCCGAGCTGGCCCACCGTATTCTGCAGGCCTACCTCGAGGCCTACCACCTGCGGCATGCCACGGCGAACCGGATTTCCGGATCGTACGAGTTCTTCGTGACGCAGAGCAACATGATGCGCGAAGAACTCGATGCCGCGACGAAGGCGCTCCGCGACGCCAAGAACGCCGAACAGCTCGTGTCGGTTGAAGGGCAACGCGCGGTCGTGCAGGAAGAGATGAATTCGATCGAGACCGCCATGCTGGCGAATCAACGAGAATTGGCTTCGGCCGAAGCACGGATCGAATCTTTGAGCAAAGCTTTAACTGACCTGCCCGCAGTGCTGGATGAAGAGGCCGACGGACCGAGCGAGGCGGCCAACAGCATGCGGACCGAATTGTACCGGGTCCAGATTCTCGAGAACGAGGCCAGCTCGCGGTTGACCCCGCAGCACCCGACGGTCGTCGCCCTGCGGCGGCAGTTGGCCGAGGCCAAGAAGATTTACGACGATCAGCCGGCGCGGGCCAACAGCGTCACGCACCGCCTGAACACGGTGCAGCAGGCGGCGCAAACCGAGCTGGTGACCGCCCAGGCGCTGGCCGCGGCCTGCCGGGCCGAAGCCAAGTCGCTGGCCGAGCAATACAAAGCCGTACAGTCCAAGATTCAACGTGTGAACGACAACGAGCAGCACATCGCCGAGCTGACCCGCAAGGCGGAGCTGCTGGAAACCAGCTACCGCACCTACGACCGCAATCGCGAGCAAGCACGCATCGACCAGGCGTTGGAAATCGGTCGGATCTCGAACGTGAATGTGATCCAACCCCCGACCTTGATCGAGAAACCGTCCAGTCCGCGCGGACGGTTGGTGCTGGCCATGGGCACGATCCTGGCAATTGCCGGGTCGGTCCTGGTGGCAATGGCGGCCGAGTACTTTGATCCATCCCTCAAAACGGTTCAACAAATCGAAGAGCAACTCGGGATGCCGGTGCTGTTCTCAGTGCCGCGCGAAGGAAGCCAGGAGTTGATCAGGAACTAACAACAGGGGCTGGCCAGTCTCATGAGCACAGCGACCAACGTGGCGTCCTTGTCGGCCAGTAATCTTGGCAAGGACGATGCGAATGCGAGCGCTGAGGACTACTACGTCCTCATCCAAACCCTGCGGGCCGGCGGCATGTCGGCCGTGGCACCCCGCTCGGTCGGCGTCACCTGCTGCACCGGCGACGCGGGGGTCAGCTCCATCGCCGGCAATCTGGCGAAGGCGGCGGCCGAGTTCAGCGAGCAGCCCGTGTTGCTGCTCGATCTGAGCGGGCTGGCGAATTCGCCGCGCCCCAGCGGCGAGGAGCATTATCGGCAGAAGCCGGTGCTGACGGAAGTCGCCCAGCCCACTGCCATTTCCAACTTGTTTGTCCTTCGGGGGGAGGACTTGCAGGAAGAGCTGCTCTGGACGGCCGACCTCAACGCGATCGATTCGCTGATCCGCTCGGCGGAAGACGAATTCGGCTACGTCGTGGTCAACTTGCCGGCGACAGATTCGAGCGTCTGTTATCAGGCAGCTGGATTGCTGAACGGAGTGCTGTTGGTCGTGGAGGCGGAGCGGACCCGGATCGAGTCCGCAACACGAGCCAAGAATCGACTGATCCATGCCCAGGCCAATCTGCTGGGCGTCGTCCTCAACAACAACCCCCAACACCTTCCGAAGTGGCTGCAAGATCGCCTGCAATAGGCCGCGTCTCCGACGCCGCTGTCTGTTGAGTC
Organism: Planctomycetaceae bacterium; assembly: GCA_016793185.1. Taxonomy (GTDB): domain Bacteria; phylum Planctomycetota; class Planctomycetia; order Pirellulales; family JAEUIK01; genus JAEUIK01. The sequence continues at coordinate 6,481 of JAEUIK010000214.1, forward strand.
CTGCGACCTCAGCCACCAAGCACCATGCATTTGCTCAAACAACTTTGCGCCTGGATGGGCGCTGAACCGGCCGTCACCATTCCGTTGCACTCGCCCGAACGCATGCGCGCCATCCTGGAGCGCGAACGGATGCGGGCCGACCGGGGCAACACGAACTTCGCGCTCCTCACGCTCCAACTCAGCACGCGGGTTACCCGCGAGCAATGGGAGCAACTCGGCGAGCTACTCATCAAGCGCGTGCGGGCGACCGACGATGTCGGCCTGCTGAAATCGCGGCTCCTGGGAGTGATTCTTCCCGAGACTCCGGTCGAAGGCGCCTGGAAGGTGGCCCGCGACGTGCTCGCGGAGCTCCCCGTCGATTTCGATCCGCCGACCTGCAACGTCTACGTGCATCCGGCGCTGGCGGCCGACGACGTTTCCTACCTCGAATCGGAGCACGACGTCGAGCAGGAGGCGCCGGCGGGCGAACCGGTTCCCGCGGCGCGCTCGATGGAGACCTGGTTTGTCCGGCCCACGCCCGGCTGGAAGCGCGCGGTCGACATTGCCGGCGCCCTGGTGGGGTTGATCCTCACCTCGCCGATCTTGCTAGTGACGGCGATCGCCATCAAGGCGACCTCGAAGGGGCCGGTGTTCTTTACCCAGCCGCGCGACACGATCGGCGGCCGGCGTTTCAACATCTACAAGTTCCGCACGATGGTGGTCGACGCCGAAGAGCAGAAGGCGGCCTTGCGGAAGTACAGCGAACAGGACGGCCCGGCGTTCAAGATGGTGCATGACCCGCGGATCACGAAGCTCGGACGATTCCTGCGGAAGACCAGCATCGACGAGCTCCCGCAGTTCATCAACGTGTTGAAGGGAGACATGTCCCTGGTTGGACCGCGCCCGCTCCCCTGCGATGAGTCGTCGGGTTGCCAGGCGTGGCAGCGACGACGCCTCGACGTGGCGCCCGGCCTGACGTGCATCTGGCAGGTCTACGGCCGATCGCGGGTGTCGTTTGCCGAATGGATTCGGATGGATTTGCGCTACGCCCGGAAGCGTTCCCTGCTGAAAGACCTGCTGTTGATCCTGCAGACCGTGCCCGCCGTCGTACTGCGACGGGGAGCCCGCTAGGCGATCGGCCGCTGGCAACTCCCCCGCCCTCACCCTCCGACCATCGGTGATCGCATGGACGACGTGTTCCGCCCGCCCGATGGAACGGCGCCTGCCGCCCTCTCGAGCCGTTCGCGCGCCTTGGCGCGGTGGGCGGCCACGCAACTCGCGGCCGGATTGGGGTGCGTCTACGGCCATCCTTGCACCGATAGCTTCGGCATTCTGATGTATCACCGGGTGACGGAGACCGTCCCCAGCGTGGTGGATCCTTCCTGGAACGTCACTCCCGGGCAGTTTCGCGCGCAGTTGGCCGGCTTGCTGGCGCGGGGCTTTCAGGCCTGGCCGCTGCGAAAGTTGCTGGCGCACCGCGCGCAGTACGGGTCGGTGCCACCCATGGCGTTTGTCGTCACCTTCGACGACGGCTATGCAAACAACTACGTCAACGCCCTGCCGATCCTGGCCGAGTTGAACGTGCCGGCGACCATCTTCGTGGCGACGGCCTATCTCGACTCCGAACAGCGCTTTCCGTTCGACGATTGGCTGGCGGCCGGGACACAGCGCGTCCCCGCCGATTCGTGGCGACCGTTGCGGACGGCAGAATGCGAAGAACTGCTCGACAGCGGGCTGATCGAGCTGGGCGCCCATACGCACCACCATGAGCTATACCTTGGTCGGGGCGACGAGTTCCGTGCGGACCTCGGCCAATGCCTCGCCGTGTTGGAACGTAAATTCGGCATCACCCGACCCTCGTTTGCCCTGCCGTATGGCGCCGGCGATCAGGTGATGGTCGATATCGTCCGCGATGTCGGCATGTTGTGCTGCCTGTGGACGGGCAATCAGCCGGTGGACGTCAACGATGGGGCTTTCGAGTGGGGGCGCTTTGACGTGTCCCAGCGCGATACCCCGAGCGTGCTCGCGGCTAAGTTGTCGGGCTGGTACGCGGCGGTCACCGCGACCGGCAAGCGGCTCTACAGCCCGATTTCGGATCTGAGTCGCGCCGGGCGGAAATAGCGGAATGAACAGCAACTAGCAACTCTCACAGGAGCTCAGGGATGAGTCGCACGAGTTGAGCGGGGCGCGAGCGCCCCACGGAACCTACGATGAAGGCCGATTTGATCGAAGAGATGGAGTTGCCCGTGGTCGAAGTCGACCTCCCGCGCAAGCGGGTAGTCGCTTCGTTCAACTACGTGCGCCGCGAGCTGCGGGCCGCTTCGCACAGCATTCTCTCGCTGTTCGATCAAGCGATCGTCAGTGCGACGGCGTTCTTCACCGCGGCGATCATCGGGCGAATGACGTCGCCCGACGAGTTGGGTCTGTACTACACGACGCTGGCAATCATCCTGCTGGTGATCGGGGTGCAAGACCAGATCATCGCTGTGCCCTACATGTTCTTTGCCAAGCGGTTTGAAGGGCGGGCCCACGCCGAATATGCCGGCAGCGTCTGGCTACACCACGCGGCGCTCACGGTGGCCACCATGGTCGGCCTGGTCGGGGCCATCGCGTTCTTCACGATTCAGGGTTCCACGTCGCTGCTGCCGGGCCTGTGGGCCTTGCTGGTTGCGGCCCCGCTGATTCTGTTTCGCGAAGAAGTTCGCCGCTTCGCATTCGCCGACCTGCACATCGGCACGGCCATTACGATGGACGTCGTCGTTTCGGTCGCTCAGGTCGCGGGCCTGCTGGCACTCGGGTACTTCGGCGAGTTGACTCTCTTTGCCATCTTCGGCGTGATGGGGGGCTCGTGCGCCCTGGCCGCCGTGGTCTGGCTCGTGCTGCGTCCTGCCCAGGTGGAGTTCCGCCCCGAGCGCTTTCGCAGCGACTGGAAACACAACTGGGCATTCGGCAAGTGGGCGCTGCGCGGGCATCTGCTCAACAGCTCGATTCCCTATCTGATGATCTGGCTCGTGAATTTCGCCATCGGCCCGGCGGCCGCCGGCATTCTGGGCGCGTGTTCGACTTTGGTCGGGATCACCCGCGTCATCCAGTCGGGTATCACGAACGTGTTGACGACCCAGGCTTCCTACGCGTTCTCGAGCGGCGGCTGGCCCGCCCTGCAGCGGCTGTTGCTCCGCAATACGCTGTTTCTCGGCGTCACGCTGGGCGGGATCTGCCTGGTGTTCGTGGCCACCGGCGACTATCTGGCGACGTTGGTCTACGGCGACTTGTATCACGGCGCCGGCCCGACCTTGATCGCATTGGCGCGGGCGACCCTGATGAGTGGCTTCAGCGTCGTGGCCGGCAACGGTTTGTGGGCCATCGATCGTGCCCGCTCGAACTTCATTGCCGACATCTGCTGCGCGGTGGGAATGATCGCCTCGGCCGCCGTACTGGTGATGCCGCTGGGGGCCTTCGGAGCGGCGCTGGCGACGCTCATCGGCAACACGGCCGCCACGATCGTGCGGGTGGCCATCCTGCTGCGGGCGTGGCAGTCGGATCTTGAAAGCGGGCACGGAGCGGTCCGCGAAGGGGCAACGGGATGAACATCCGGAGCGTCAAAGTCGACGAGCTGACTCCGGCCGAGCTGACGGCCTGGTCGGAGATCCAGCTCGCGACGCCGCTTTTATCCAATCCGCATTTTCGGCCGGAGTTCACCCAGGCCTTGGCTGTGGTGCGCAGCGATATCGAGGTGGCGGTGCTCGAAGAGGGAGGCCGGCCAGTCGGTTTCCTCCCGTTTCGCCGTTCGAGTTGGAACATCGGGCGCCCCGCCGCGGGGCCGCTGTCGGACTATCACGCGGTGATCGCGCCGGCCGGACTTCCGTGCGACCCTTTCGAGCTGGTCCGCGCCTGCCACCTGAAGGCCTGGCGTTTCGATCACCTCGTCGAACTTCACCCCGCCTTCCGCGACTTTGCCTGGTCGAGCGCCGAGTCGCCGTACGTCGACATCTCGGCCGGCTGGGACGCTTACCGCAAGGACGAGCGAACGTCGGGCTTCGCCAAGGGGCACGACCAAAAGATGCGCAAGCTCGCCCGCGAAATCGGGCCGGTGCGCTTCGAGTGGCACGTCCCGGATCCGGCGCTCCTGGACCAGATGTTCGAGTGGAAATCGCAGCAATATCGCCGCACCAAGATCGACGACGTGTTCGCGCACGCCTGGACGCGCGAGCTGATGCACCGACTGCTCGCCACGCAGACCGAGCACTTCGCCCCCGTCTTCTCGGTGACGTACGTCAACGACCGCGTCGCCGCGCTGACCTTTGGGATTCGCGCGGGTGCGGTGCTGCATCCCTGGTTCCCGGCCTACGACGTCGAGCTGGGAAAGTACTCGCCGGGCATGCTGCATTGGGTCGAAACGCTCAAATCCTGCGAGCAGGCCGGAGTCGGCCGCCTCGATCTGGTCTCCGGGGGAGACTCGTACAAGCAACGCATGATGAACGGCTCCATCCAGGTGCTGCAGGGGGCGGTCGACCCGCGCTCGTCGGTCGTGGCCGCCGGCCGGGCCTGGCGCCGGACCCGCGAGTACGTCCGTACCTCGCCTATGTACCGTGGGTTTCGCGGGCCGGCGCGAGTCTTGAAAAGCGTTAAGGGGTGGTTGGAGCTGCGTTAACCGGGATGGGATGGCCGCAACGCACAATGGATCGAACGCTATGAACTTCGCAACAACGGGAACCAATTGGAACGCCGCCGAGCTCTCGGGCTCGAGTGCCGAGATTCGCGCGCCGTGGTGGTTCCTGGGCCTGGCGATTCTCTTGATCGCCGTGGCCTTCATCATGCCGCTCGACGTGGCCTGGAAGCACTCGACGTTTGACGACTACGTCGATCCCGACGCCACCGAAGTCAACGCCAGCGCCGGTAACTGGACGCGGCAGGTGACGATGGGAAGCCTGGGAGTCTTCGGGCTGCTCTCGCTCTTGCTGCCAGGCGGACGAAAGCTGCGTTGCGAAAGTCTCACCGCCCTCCTCTGCCTGGGGTATCTGGGCTGGTGCTTGTTGACCTGCTTATGGGCCGAGGATGCCTCGTTCGCCTTCAAACGCTGGGGCGTGCTGATTTGCGAAGTGTTGATGGGGCTGGGGTTAGCCAAGCGCGCCGCGCCGCGGCAGTTCGTCTGGGTGATCTGGTTCTGCACCCTGGCCTGGATGGGCTTGGGGATCGTCGCTGAAGTGAGTCAGAGCACGTTTCGCCCCTGGGCGGCGGGCTACCGCTTTGCCGGTGTCTTTCATCCCAATGAAATGGGTGGCGTCTGTGCCTCGCTCACGATGGCATCGCTCTACCTGGCCCGCAGCTCGGGCGTGCGCAATCGCCTGATTCTGGCGGTGGCCGGCGTCAGTTTCGTGCTGCTGGTGCTGTCGGGCTCCCGCGGTTCGCTCGGCGCACTGGTCGTCGCCTACGCCGCGATGTGGCTGTTGATGACCCCCGGACCGGTCTTCGTGATTCGGTCGTTTGCGGCCGTGATCGTCGCTTCGTTGACCCTGCTGCTGGCGGGCCTGGGCGTGTTCCGCTTCACCGAGGATTCGGTGACGATGGGTCGCCAGGATAACGAGGTGGGCTCGCTCACGGGACGCGTGCCACTGTGGGAGGAACTGCTGGGGTTCGTCGCGGACCGACCGCTGGAGGGTTACGGCTTCAATGCCTTCTGGAGCGGCGATCGCATCGCCGATATTTCGTACTCGCAGGGGTGGACGCTGTCGACGGCGCACAACACCTACATCGACCTATTGCTGAACGTCGGCTTGATCGGCGCGGTGTTGTGCCTCGCAGCCATGGGGGGCGTGATGTACAACGCCGCCCGGCTCGAAGCCCGCCTGCCGGGGTCGGGTTACGGCTTCGTGGCGATGCTCGTCATCTTTGCCCTGGCCAATGGGTTCTTGGAGACGACCGTCGGCATTACCTGGTTTCTGTCGGTCTTCGGCATTTGCGGCGCGTGCTACATCGCCGCCTAC
>JAEUIK010000667.1 GCA_016793185.1 Planctomycetaceae bacterium
TGCGACGACAATTCTACGACCAACAAACCGACGCTTTTACCCAACGCATCAAACACCCAAAAACCAGGCAGCGCGTCCGAGAATTCCTAAAAATGGCCGCGTGATTCTGCTCACTTTGAGTCAGAGAGGCCAGCTACAGAATTGCGATTTCGTTTGTGCCTTCGTGGCTTGGTGGTTAGTCCGCCCCGCAACTAGGTCGTTGGCAAGTGGGCCGCGACGAGCTCGGCGATGTCTTTGACCGCGACGCCCGAGTCGGAGTCGGCTTTCGAGGCGTCGTCGAGCATCGTCATGCAAAAGGGGCAACCGACGGCGACGGTCTTCGCTCCGGTGGCCTTGAGCTGCTCCCAGCGGGCGACATTCACGCGCTGATCGATCTGCTCTTCCATGAACATCCGTCCGCCGCCGGCCCCGCAGCAGAAGGTGTTGCAGCCAGCCCGCTCGGGCTCGACGATCGGCAGTCCGCCGCTGGCGGTGCTCTTCAGCACGTCGCGCACCGGCTCGGCGCCGTCGTTGTGACGCGAGAGGTAACAGGGGTCGTGGAACACAACTGGCCCCGCGGCCGGCTGCGCATCTCCCGACCCGTTTGCCGCTGCCGGGGGAACCTTGCCCGCCGCGATCAGTTCCTGCAGGAACTCGGTGTGGTGGGTGACCTGGAAATTGCCGCCGTAGTCGGGGTATTCGTTCTTGAGCGTGTTGTAGCAGTGCGCGCACTGCGTGACGATTCGTTTGAACGGCACTTGCGACAGGGTCTCGACATTCGCGGTCGCTTGTTCGAGGAACGTGAATTCGTCGCCGATGCGGCGGGCGGGATCGCCGGTGCAGCGCTCCTTCTTGCCGAGGATCGAGTAGTTCACGCCGGCCGCCTTCAGGACCTTGGCCAAGGCCCGGGTGACTTGCTGATTGCGGCGGTCATAGCTGCCGGCGCAGCCCACCCAGAGCAGCACGTCGGGCGCGGGATTCTCGTCAACGGTCGGCACGTCGAGCCCTTGGGCCCAATCGGCCCGCTCCTCGGGCGGCAGTCCCCAGGGGTTCCCCCGGCTGGCGATGGTTCGCAAGGCCGACTGCGAGCTGCCGACGACTTGCCCTTCACCCACCAGGTGGCGGCGCATTTCGACGATCGTCCCCATCTGGTCGATCAGCACCGGGCAATTGTGGACGCACGCCCCGCAGGTGGTACACGACCAGAGCGTCTCGGCTGAGATTACGTCGCCGTGGAGCGAGCCCTGGTGCTCGCCATGCTCGGCGATGTCGAGGATCACCCGCATGGGCGACAGCGGTTTGCCGGTCGCGAAAGCGGGGCAGGCCGATTCGCAACGCCGGCAGTGCGTGCAGGCGTCGTAACTGACGAGCTGCTGCCAGGTGAAGTCGGTCACTTCGGCCAGACCCACGCGTCCCGTTTCCTCGACCTCTTCGAGACTCACGGGCTTCAGCCGCCCCGACCGATGTTCCGGAGTCAAGGCGATGTAGAAGGGGGCGACGACGAAGTGCAGCAGCTTGGTGTAGGGGATGGCCGCGATGAAGGCCATCACCAGCACCATGTGCGTCCACCAACTTGCCAGGTGCCAGGGGCGCACCGCGTCGCCCGCAAGGCCCCCGGCGGCGAAGGCCTTGGCCCGTCCCCAGCCGACGACGGAGACCCCCTGCTCGAACGGGGGACCGTCGTACGCAATCCGCAGCCCCTCGACCACGAAGCCCGTGACTCCGATCAAGAGAAACAACCACAGGATCGCGGCGTCGATCAACTTGCTCGACGGCTTGACCTGCGGGGTCAATCCCACTCGCCGGGCGAGCGCGATTCCCACGCCCGCCAGGAACGCCAGCCCGAAAACATCGAGCCAGAACGAGGTGAAGGTGTAGAACCGCCCCGTCCACGAAATTCCGAAGAGCCCGAAGATGCCGTAGTGCTCGAGCCCGACGATCACCGTGCCGATGAAGAGCACGATGAATCCGTAGAAGATGCTGGCGTGGCTCAGCCAGGCCCAGGGAATGCGCCCGATGCGCTGCTGGGCAAAGACATGCCGGATGACGCGCAACAGGGGATTGGTCACGCGTGGCACGCCCGGTGCCAAGGGAACGTCGTCCAAGAGGGGCTCGCCGTCGGCGATCGTGGGCGGCGCGCTACCGGCCCCCGGTCCGTCCGGCGCCACGGCCGGCGCCGGCTTCAGCGGCAGGCCGCGCCGCCAGACCCGCACCCGCCGCCAGACTCCGTAGGCAAAACTGCCGGGGGCCGCAATCGCCAGCACATACATGGCGACGTCGGTAAAGGTATCGATGTTCCACAGAATCTCGCGCGTGATTTCCATGCGGAGGCGCTCTCGTTGGGCTGACTCGACTCTTCTGTAGTCGGCCTCACTGAGGCCGATCCTGATTGTCGCCGCTCACAGCAACGTCGACACGGGTTCGTTAACACCTCGCCGGTCAGCGGCTCTCCGAGGTCAATGACCCCAGCGACAGGCGCCAGGCCGGAGATCGGGGTCACAGACCCTGACTACAGAAGATAAGTCACCAACGCGCGTCGCGGGAGTGCCGCGGGCAGGAATTCTGCTTGCGCGACGAGCCTAACCCCGGGCCTGCTTGATCGCCGCGATCAACTGCGGCACAGCCTCGAACAGGTCGGCCACCAGCGCGTAATCGGCCACCTCGAAGATCGGGGCGTTGGGATCCTTGTTGATCGCCACGATCGTCTTGCTGTTCCGCATGCCCGCCAGGTGCTGGATGGCGCCGCTCAGCCCCACGGCAAAGTACAGCTTGGGGGCGATCACCTTGCCGGTCTGTCCCACCTGGAAATCGTTGGGCATCCAGCCGGCGTCAACCACGGCCCGGCTGGCGCCGACTGCCGCGCCCAACAGGTCCGCCAGGTCCTCGACGAGCTTGAAGTCCCCCTTCGTGCCGCGGCCGCCGGAGACGACCACGTCGGCCTCGGTCAATTCGGGGCGGCTCAGCGGCGTCTTGTTCAGTTCGACGAACTTCTTGCCGGGATGTGCGAGCTTCGCGGGGAGTTGGGCGGCCGTGACCGCGGCGCTTCCGCCCGCGCCCGGAGCGTCGAAGGACGAAGGACGACAGGTCGCCACGGCCGTCGGACCCTTCAAGTCGACGTCGGCCAGCAGGTTGCCCGAGAACGACGGCTTGGTGAACGACAGCGTCTCGGCCGACGCGCCGCGAACCGCCAGGACGTCAGAGACCATCGGGGCGCCGAGCCGGGCGGCCACGCGCGGCAGTGAATCGCGCGCCGAGGTCGACGCGGGACCCGCGATCAAGCGGTACGGCTTCGCCTGGGCGACCGCCACCGTGGCGGCGGCGATCGCCTCGCCCGTCGGCTGGGCCAGATCGGGGTGATCGCCCGTTAACACGGTACCGAGCCCCACCCCCTTGAGCCCCTCGGCGGCGGCGGTCGCTTGGCTACCGAGGAGGAGCGCATCGCACGCGCCTCCCAGCGACTTGGCAACCTGCAGTCCGAATCCCAAAGCGGCCAGCTCGCTTCGCGAGGCGTGTCCGCTCGACGGCACCAAAACGATCAAGACATCCGACATGGTTTGGTTCGCTTTTTTCTGGGGTCGGGGTGTGTGACCCCGAGCGTTCTGATTCAGCCGATTCGTTGATTCCTGGACGCCGCGAAGATCGGCGTCGAAGAGGCCGACGACAGAAGACGACGTTCGTCTCCCGCCTCGCCCGGCGGCTCACACCAGCTTCTTCGTCAGCAGTTTCTCGGCGAGCTCCTCGGCCGAGCCGACCACCTCGCCTTTCTGCCGCGGCGGCAGCGTGCGGTAGGCAGCCACCGACACGCTCGGAGCGGGCAGCTCGCCGACTTCCGCCAAGGGGATCACCGCCGCCGGCTTCTTCTTCGCCTTGAGAATGCCCGGCAGCGAAGCATAACGGGGTTCGTTGAGTCGGAGGTCGGTGGTGATGATTGCGGGGAGCGTGACCTCGACAATCTCCAGGCCGCCGTCGACCTCGCAGGTCACGCGGGCGGATTTCTGGTCGGCCGCGACCTCGACCTTCGACGCGAATGAAGCGTGCGGCCAGCCCAACAGCTCGGCCAGCATCAACGGCACCTGCCCATTCTCGGCGTCGATGGCCAGCTTGCCCATCAGGACCAGGTCGGGTGACTCCTTCCGCACGGCGGCGGCCAGGGCGTGGGCCGTCTGCAGCGGATCCAGCGGCTGATCAGTCTCGACGCGGACGCTGCGGTCGGCTCCCATCGCCAGGGCCGTCTGCAATTGCTCAGCCACCCCGGCCGGTCCCACCGCCAGGGCGATCACTTCGCCGCCGAACTTGTCGCGGATGACGAGAGCTTCTTCCACCGCGAGTTCGTCGAAGGGATTGACTTCGTACTGTACCTGATCGACGACCAGGGCCCCCTCGGGCGTGAGCTTCATCCGCGTATCGCGCTGCGGAGTGCGCTTGAGCGTGGCGACGATTTTCATGATTTGACTTCGAAAAGAGGATTGAACCACCACGACACAACGGCACCACGAAATGCAAGAACGCGAAAGTTGCATCGCGTTCTTACGTGGTGTTGTGTCGCGGTGGTTAATTTGCCATTGCTGATTTCAATCCATCAACTAACAGGCGACACGCCGAAGGGGCGCTCCGGCGTGTCGCCTGGCGTTTTCGGACGCTTCCGTCGAGGTCTTAATCCCGCTTGTAGGGCATCAGGATCTCTTCGGCTTCGTAATTGTCCAGCGGCGAGAAGCTCTTCCAGCCGCCATCCTCAGCCAGCACCTTGCCGAGCTTGGTGACGGTCTTGTAGTAGCTGTCGGTGGGCCGCTTGCCCGAGATGCGCCGCGTGAGGTCCTGGCAGGCCACATCGGCGGCATCGCGGATGATCTCGTTGTTCTGACGGCCGGCATACAGGGCCGTGCAGAGGATCACCGTCGCGTCTTGCAAACGCTGCGAAATCTCGGCCATCCGGCACTGGCGGTCCGCCAGGGCGAGCTGGTGCTTGCTCATGGTGCCGGAGATGTCCAGCGGCGAGCGTTGGAGGAAATCGGCCGCGAACTCGGCGTGCGCTGCCAGCTTGGCCGGCAGCGGCGGGAGGGCGGGAGTCGCCACCCGCCGGAGCTTCTGCGACATCATCCACTTGGCGTAGTTGGCCATCGGTCCCTTCAGCGCCCAGAGGTGCGCCGGGTTCGCGAGGCTCGGCTGGCGGATGCCCGCCTTCATCAGGGCTTCGCCGATCGGCTGGAAGTACTTGACGCCGTGCTCCTTGACGAGCGACTTGAAGAAGGCCATGCCGAGCATTTCGCCTTCACCCTCGTAGATGCACGGAGCGAGGAACTCGTGGACCATGTCGCCGAACATGTGACCCTCAAGGAACGAGCGGCCGCCGTGCGTCTTCATGAAGTACTCGATCGCTACGTGCTTCTGCGCTTCGCTGCCGAAGATCTTGGCAATGATGCACTCCATTTCGCCGCGGTAGCCCTGGTCCAGCAGCCCGGCGCACCATTCGACCACTGCGTCGCAGGCCACGATCAGCCCGGCCGTGCAACCGAGGCGGCGCTGCACCAGCTCGCGGGTGCTGATGGCCTGGCCGTAGGTCCGGCGGAACTGGGCCCAGGGGACCATCGAGATCAGCATCTGCCGCATCGCACCCGCCGCGTTGGCACAGAGCGAAACGCGTCCCAGGTTCAGGCCGTGGTAGGCGATGGTCAGGCCGTCGCCGCGCTTCGGCTTGAGCAGGTTCTCGGCCGGGACGCGGAAGTCCTTGAAGATGATCCCGCGGTTGTAGGCCCCCTTGATCGCGTAGAGGCCGTACTTCTTCAGTTGGAACTGCTCGTTTTCCTGCTCTGGCAGATCGACGATCAGCACCGACGGCTTGTTGTTGATCAAGCAGACCAGCCCCACCGTGCGGCCCGGCACCACGTTGGTGATGAAGAGCTTCTCGCCGTTGACGACGTACTCGCTGCCGTCAAGTTTCGCCTCGGTGCGGAGCTGCGTGAGGTCCGAACCGGCACAAGGCTCGGTCAGGGCGAAGGCCGAGAGACGCTCGCCGCTGGCCAGCTTCGGCAAGAATCGCTTTTTCTGTTCGGGCGTGCCGAACGTCCGCAGCGGGTCGACGGCGCCGATGCAGCCGTGGACCGAGGCGAGGCCCGAGACGGTCGCCTCGAGCATGGCCATCTTGGTGAGGAAGGTGGCGAAGGAGGTGAAGGGGGCGCCGGAGCCGCCGTACTCCTTGCTGACCAACAGACCCCAGTAACCGGCCGTGCCCAGATCGTCGAGCACGCGGACGTCGATCTTCTTGTCGGCGTTGTACAGCGTGCCCGCGGCCTTGTGCTTGCGCACGACGTCGAGCGAGGCGTCCATCACCTTCTGCACGTCGGCCGGCACGGCGGCCGGCTTGATCGAGAAGAGATCGACCGGCACCTGGGTATCCCAGATCGCGCGGAACGCGGGGCTGGCCGTCGTCTTGTACTTGAACAGGTCTTCGACCTGATCGTCGGCTTTGTCGATGGCGCCGGTGCGGCGGGCTTCGTCGGCGCTCTTGCCACCCATGGTCAGCGCCGTCTCGGCAAAGGAGGCCTTCTCTTCCGGCGGTGCGGCTCCGTTGGCGCCCAGTTTTTCTTCGACTGCGGTCGAATCGGTTTTCATGGCAGAACTACCTTTTCGTGAGACTACCTGTGCCCAACGGGGCTGAATGGGTTACGTCGCGTTTGGTTTCCGAGACGAGGTCGCCTCGGCGAGTGGGAAGTTAGCGCGGACCGCCTGAGTCGGCCCGTCATTGTAAACCGGCGTCAGTTGGCTCGCTCGAAAATCGTGGCAATTCCCTGGCCGATCCCGATGCACATCGTTGCCAGGCCGACGTTGGCCCCGCGGTCGATCATATTGTGGATCAGCGTGGTGGCAATGCGGGCGCCGCTGGCTCCCAGGGGATGCCCAATGGCGATCGCTCCTCCCCGCAGGTTCACCTTTTCCTCGTTGACCTTCAGGGCCCGGATGCAGGAGAGGGCCTGGGCGGCGAAGGCCTCGTTGAACTCGAAAATGTCGATGTCGTCGATGGTCATGCCGGCCCGCTGGAGGGCCTTCTTGGTCGCCGGGATCGGACCACTTCCCATGACGGCGGGATCGACCCCCGCGATGGCCGTCGCTCGGACCTTGACCAGCGGCTTGAGTCCCAGGGCCTTGGCCTTTTCGCCCGACATGATCAACAGGCCGGCGGCCCCGTCGTTCAGCGGCGAGCTGTTGCCGGCGGTCACGGTGCCCATTCCCGGCATGAACGCCGGCTTGAGGGCCGAGAGGGACTCCAGGCTGCAGTCGGGCCGGACGCACTGGTCGACCTCGACCAGGACCCGCTCGCCCGCTTCGTCGCGTCCCCAGACCGGCACGATTTCTTTCTTGAACTCACCCTTGGCATGGGCGGCGGCGGCCTTCTGATGGCTCCGCAGGGCGAAGTCGTCCTGCTCCTGCCGGCTGATGCCGTTGGACATGGCCTGGAACTCGGCCGTGAAGCCCATCGCCAGCGCACCCTTCGACGTGCGATGGAACATTTGCGGGTTGGGATCGGCCCCCTTCTCCATCGGGAAGTGGAGCATGTGCTCCAGGCCGCCGACGATCTGGCAGTCTTCAAAACCAGCCATGATGGCGTGCGAGGCCTGGTTGATGGCCTGGAGGCTCGAGCCGCAGAGCCGGTTGACCGTGGTGCCGCCCGACTCGATCGGCAAGCCCGCCATCAGGCCGATGCAGCGGGCGACGTTCATTCCCTGCTCGCCGGTCTGCTGGGTGTTGCCCATCACGACGTCCTCGACCTCCTTGGGGTCGATGCCGCTTCGCTCGACCAGCGCCTTGACCACGGTCACGGCCAGATCGTCGCTACGGACGTCGCGATAGACTCCCTTGTCCCGGTGGGCACGGCCGACGGGCGTTCGGACACAGTTGACGATGACGGCGTCTTTCATGGTTTCGATCTCGAAAGCTCAAGCGGTGGTTCAGCCCGCTGGGATAGTCTGCGAATCAACAACGCTTAGGAATTGTAAAAGCCTTTGCCAGTCCGCGCCATTTCGAGCAGCATCGGCGTCGGCTGGGCCCGTTCGCCGAGCGCCTCGAGCGGCTTGAGCAGCTCGATGATCTTGGCCGCGCCGAGCGTGTCGGCCCAGTAGAGCAACCCACCCTTGAACGGCGGGAAGCCCGTGCCGAAGATCAGACCGAGGTCGACGTCGCGCGGATCGCGAACGACCTTTTCCTGGAGAATCCGCGTCGCTTCCAGCACCATCGGCAGGAAGAGGCGATGCTCGATCTGCTCGGGCGTGAACTTCTCCTTCTTGCGGACGAGCGGGTCGACGATCTTGGCCAGGGTCGGATCGGGGGCGCCTTTGCCCTTCTTGTCGCCATAGGAGTAGAAGCCGACGCCCGTCTTCTGGCCGAGCCGCTTGGCTTCGACCATTGCTCCGAGCAAGGGGGAAGCGACGCAGCGATTCGGGAAGGCCTCGTGCATGACGCTGCCGGCAAAGTAGGCCGTGTCGAGGCCGACCACGTCGTAGAGGGTGATCGGACCCATCGGCATGCCGAAGCTCTGGGCGGCCTTCTCGATGTGCCGGATCTCGGCCCCGTCGAGAATCAACTCGAGCGCCTCGTTCATGTAGGGGAGCAGCAGGCGATTGACCAGAAAGCCCGGCCCGTCGTTGACCACGATGGGGGACTTGCCGATCGATTTGGCGTAGGCCACGGCGGTCACGACCGTCTGGTCCGACGTCTTCGCGCCGCGGATCACTTCGACCAGCGGCATCTTCCGCACCGGGTT
>JAEUIK010000668.1 GCA_016793185.1 Planctomycetaceae bacterium
TGCGACGACAATTCTACGACCAACAAACCGACGCTTTTACCCAACGCATCAAACACCCAAAAACCAGGCAGCGCGTCCGAGAATTCCTAAAAATGGCCGCGTGATTCTGCTCACTTTGAGTCAGAGAGGCCAGCTACAGAAGAACCGAACGAAGATCGGCCTCGCAGAGACCGACTACAGAAAAGACAATACGCTTGGCGGCTTTCCTGCCCCTTGGCCCCCGAGACTTTGAGACTTAATCCCATTTGTGGTAAGACACTCCTCTCGGCCGCGGCTTAGACTAGAATCAGTCACAACGCGTCCCGGCTGAACTCGACCCTCACCCCCACGCCTCATGTCGACCGATCGGTTACGCAGCTATCTCGATAACCCGGCTGAGGCGGAAGGCTGGCTGCGATCCTTTGGCATCGCCGACGCGCGCCGCGCGCATGCCAATCTCGTCGGGATCGCCACCGCGGGGCTGACGCTCGATCTCGTGGCCGATATCTGCGGGCAGCTCGCCGAACAGCTCCCGCGTTCGTCCGACCCCGACATGGCGCTCAATAACCTCGAGCGCTTCGTGGCCGGCGCCCGCAATCCGCTGTCGTTGGGCTCGCTCTTCGAGCGCGATCGCGAGGCGCTGCCGATCCTGCTGCAGATCTTCGCCACCAGCCAGCACCTCAGCGACCTCTTGATCACCGATCCCGAGAGCTACGACCTGTTGCGGGTGACCGAGGGACAGCCCGTCGCCCGCGAGACCCTGGTCGAAGAGCTGTGGGCCGAGGTCGGCGCGCTGGATGACGAGCGGGCCGTGCTCAAAGCGCTGCGCCGCTACAAGCATCGCGAGACCTTGCGCACCTGCTACGGCGATATCGTCCGCGGCCAGCGTCTCGAGACGGTCACCAAGCAGATTTCCTGGCTGGCCGACGCGATCGTCGAGTCGGCGATTCGCTTCGCCCGGCGCGCGCTCGAAACCAAGCGCGGCGTGCCGCGCGGTCCCAGCGGAGAGCCGGCCCGGTTCGTGGCCCTGGGGATGGGCAAGCTCGGCGGCGTCGAGCTCAATTACTCGAGCGACATCGACCTGATCTTCCTCTACGAGGCGGAGGGAACGACCGACGGCCCCCGGCATATCACCAATCAGGAATTCTTCGATCGCCTGGCGCGCGACGTCGTCAAGCTGCTGACCGAAGTAACCGACCTGGGGGCCGCCTATCGCGTCGACCTGCGGTTGCGTCCGGAAGGGGAGCGCGGCCCCACCGTCTGCAGCGTCGAGAGCGCGCTGCACTACTACGACGTGCTGGGACGCACCTGGGAGCGGCAAGCCTACGTCAAGGCGCGCCCGGTCGCCGGCGATCTCGACCTCGGCGCCGAGTTCCTCCAACGGCTCGAATCGTGGGTCTTCCGCCGCTACCTGGGCCTGGCCGACATCACCGGCATCAAGGCCCTCAAGCGGCGGATCGAGCAGCGGAGCGTGCGCGAGGGAGCCGACGCCCGCAACGTCAAAACCGGTCACGGCGGCATTCGCGACGTCGAGTTCGCCATCCAGTTCCTGCAACTCCTCAACGGCGGCGACCTCCCCGAGCTGCGCGTGAGCAACACGCTGCTGGCGATCGCCAAGCTCGAGCAGTGCGGCTGCCTGACGCACCAGGAAGGGCAGATTCTCGAGGAGAACTACAGCTTTCTCCGCAAGATCGAGCACCGGCTGCAGATCATGTTCGATCTGCAGACTCACCTGTTGCCCGACTCGCCCGCCGAGATGCGGAAGCTGGCGATTCGACTCGGCTACGGCGACCAGCCGGGCGTGCCGGCCTTGGCGCAATTCGAGCAGGACCTGGCCACGAAGACCGAGCTGAATCATCGCATTCTGAACCACTTGCTGCACGACGCGTTCGGCGACGATTCGGCGGCCGAGCCCGAGGTGGACCTGGTACTCGATCCGGATCCCCCGCGCGAGCGGATCCGCGAGATCCTCTCGCGGTACGGGTTCCGCGACGTCGAGCTGGCCTACAAGAATTTGCTGGCCCTCTCGACCGAGAAGATTCGTTTTCTCTCGACGCGCCGCTGCCGGCACTTCCTGGCGTCGATCGCCCCGCGCCTGCTCGAAGCGATCGGTGCCACGCCCGATCCCGACCAGACGCTGATCGACCTGGAGAAGGTCAGCGACTCGCTCGGCGGCAAGGGAGTCCTGTGGGAGCTCTTCAGCTTCAATCCGCCGACCCTGCGGCTGTACGTCGAGCTTTGCGCGACCAGCACTTATCTGTCGAACATTCTGATCTCCAACCCGGGCATGATCGACGAGCTGATGGACAGCCTGGTGCTGAACAAGCTGCCGACGCTCGATTACCTGCAGGACACGCTGGCCGACCTGACCCGCGCGGCGGAAGACCTCGAGCCGATCCTGCACAGCTTCAAGAACGCGCAGGAACTGCGCGTGGGCGTCCGCGACATTCTCGGCAAGGATTCGATCGCCGACACGACGGGCGCCCTGGCCGACATCGCCCAGGCCTGCCTCGACCAGATCACGATGGCCGAGTACGACAAGCTGACGGCCAAACTCGGCGAACCGACGGTCGCCGCGGGCCCGCGGGCGGGCGAGCCGTGCGAGCTGGTGATCGTCGCGATGGGAAAATTCGGCGGCCGCGAACTGAACTTCCAGAGCGATCTCGACCTGATTTTCCTGTTTGAGAGCGACGGCATGACGGTCCCCTCGCGCCGGGCCCGCAAGGCCGAGTCGACCACGAACCAGCATTTTTTCAGCGAGTTGGGCCAGCGGATCATCAAGTCGGCGGGCCGGCTCGGCGCGTTCGGCCGGCTGTACGAGGTCGATCCCCGGCTGCGTCCCACCGGCAAGAGCGGCTCGCTGGCCACGTCGTTCGAAGAGCTGCAACGATACTTCGCCGGCGGCGGGGGCGCGCTGTGGGAACGGCTCGCCTTGTGCCGGGGACGCGTGATCTACGGCTCGCCCGAAGCGGCCGCGGCGGCCGAGGAGGTACTGGCCGCCAGCACCTTCGGCCAGCCCTGGCAGGAAAGCGACGCCGAAGCGATCCGCGACATGCGCCGCAAGCTCGCCGAGAACGCCTCGGCCCGCAACATCAAGCGCGGCCGCGGCGGAATCGTCGATATCGAGTTCGTCGTGCAGATGCTGCAACTCAAGCACGGCGCCGATAACCCAGCGATTCGCGAACCCAACACGCTGCTGGCGCTGGCCGCGCTGCGGCGCGAGGGGTACCTCAACGATGCCGATTACGAAGTCCTGGCCGACAGCTACGGCTTCCTGCGCATGCTCGAAGCGCGGTTGCGTTTGCTGAATACGACCGCGCGCGACGATCTTCCGGAAGATCCCGCCGAGCTCGATAAGCTCGCCCGCGTGCTGGGATACGAATCAGGCGAAGCGCTGAGCCTGGAATACGACGCCTACGCCCGGCGCACGCGCGACACGTTCGATCGGCTCTCGAGCGCCAGCGCCGCCCCGGCGTGAACTTTCGGCCGCGCCGGAGCGAATTCTCGGCCGCCGGGTCGCGCGCTCAATCGATCGACCGCGAGGCATCGAGCGCCGGCAGCACAAAGATCTTGCCGTCTCCCATGCGACCCGTCCGGGCGACAGCCACGATACTCCGCAAGATCTCCTCGACGCGGGTATCATCGACCCAGAGGGTGATTTCGACCTTGGGAATGAACGCGGTGGCGTACTCGCTTCCCTCGTACTCGTCGAGGTAGTTCTTCTGCCGGCCGTAGCCCTTGACCTCCTGGATGCTGCACGCCTCCAACGGGGCGCGGCGGAGCCCTTCGAGCACCTTCTCGACGAGGTACGGTTTGACGATGGCGACGATTTGCTTCAACGTCGTGCTTTCCGCGACCGTGGGGGAAACTCGGCCGGCAATTGACGCCCAGGGGGCCGGGATTCACAATCGATCCCTGGGCTTGTCCTGTGCATCCCGACCTGCGCCCGGTTCAGACTGGTGCATTATGTCTCGATTCGAGTCGTCCGCAAATCGCCCCGCAGCCCGACCCGTGCGCGTGGGGAGTCGCCGGCCGGGGGCCGCTGTCTGGGCCGCGTTCC
>JAEUIK010000739.1 GCA_016793185.1 Planctomycetaceae bacterium
CAGCAAATGTCCCAGCAGCAGCGGCTCGAGCAGCTGGCGCAGAAGCTGGGAGAATGCTCGCAGTGCCTCAAGCAAGGGCAGAACGGCGATGCGCTGTCGAAGCTCCAGGATATGCAGTCTGACCTTGCCAACATGCAGGCGGAGATGGCCGAGGGCGAACTGCTCGATCAGGCCATGGACGAAATCGCCGCGGCCAAGGATGCCCTCAACTGCAAAGAGTGCAACGGCCAGGGGTGCCAGGCCTGCCAGGGCGCGATGAGCCGGATGCAGCAGGGTCGCCAGATCGGCCGGGGCATCGGTCGCGGCCGAGGGGGCAACAACGCGCCCGAGGAAGGCAGCCCTACCCAGAACTACGACTCGGCCGTCAAGCAAAAGGTCGGACGCGGCGCCGCGACCATCGTCGGCGACGCCGACGGCGCCAACCTCAAAGGTGGCGTGCGCGAAGAAATTGCGGCCCAGGTCGAAGCGGCCCGCGCCGAAGCGGCCGACCCCCTCACCGGACAGCGCTTGCCCAAATCGTCCGAGGAACATGCCCGCGAGTACTTCAACGGGCTGCGCGAAGGAAAGCCGTAACAGCCTGGCGGGACGCCCGCTCGGTTCCTTGCCCGCTGTGGAATGTTCCGGTCTGGCAATTTGCGCCAGCCAGTCGGCATGCTCTCGTCCTGCTCCCCATCCCCCAGGGGGAGTCGTCGCGCCGATCGTGCGGGCTGGCGCGGCGAAATGCTTTGATCGGACGCGCGATCCCTGTCGTAGAATAGAAGGTGGCGCGCTGGGCGGGCGCCGGACCGATCCGCCGCCCCTCGGCCAGTCCTCCCTCTTCTCCCGTGGCGCGTGTCGGTGACGAGCGATGAATGTTGCGGCCAGTCTCATCTTGTTGGTCGGAGCCCTGGCCGCGGCGGGCCAGCCCAGTCCGGCGACCAAGGCCGCGCCGGCCAAGCCGCGGATCGACGTCTATGTCGAGAAGTACGCCAACGGCAAGCCCAAGCTCGAGCGGCAAGTGCGCCTCGACGCGTTCGGGCGGCGCACCCCGCACGGGCTCGAAACGCGCTACTACTCCGACGGCCAGAAGTCGCTCGAGGGCAACTACAACAATGGCCACAAGGAAGGGCTCTGGACCGAGTGGAATCTCGACGGTTCGAAGCTGGCCGAAGTGAACTACCTGGGGGGTAAACGCCAGGGAAGCGAGAAGCGCTGGTTTCGCGATGGCTCCCCTGCCCTGGTTGCGAACTTCGACCGCGGCCGCAAGCAGGGGTTGTTCGAGGAGTGGTACAAAGCTGAGGTCAAGAAGTTCGAGGGGGAGTTCGTCGACGGCCACCCCCACGGCACTCACAAACATTGGTACGACAGCGGGCAGCAGCGGAGCATCATCCAGTACGACCACGGCAAGCGCCATGGGACTGAGGCGACCTGGTTTACCTCGGGGCAAAAGCAACTCGAAGCGTCGTACAAGCAAGGCCGGCCCGACGGCTTGTTCCAGGAGTGGTTTGCCAACGGCCAGCCCAAGGCCCGCCGCACCTATCGCGACGGCATCCTCGCCGGGACCGCGGAGACCTGGTTCGAATCGGGTCAGCTCCAGAGCCAGGGAACCTACGTCAACGGCAAGGCCGAAGGACCGTGGAATGAGTGGTGGGACGGGCCCGAGCACCATCCGGCCGCGGCCTGGAATTTCCAGAATGGCAAGCCCCACGGCCCGCAGATCGAGTACTACAAGGACGGCCAGAAGAAGCTCGAGAGCCACTTCGATGCCGCGACCCCCCACGGACTATTCGCCGAATGGTTTCCCACCGGCCAACAGAAGGTCGAAGGCAACTACGACAAGGGGCACAAGGAGGGACGCTTCACCTTCTGGCACGAGAATGGCAAGGTTGCCATGATCGAGCAGTATCAGGACGGCCGTAAGAACGGCACCTGGAGCGAGTACGACACCGACGGGAACAAACTCGCCGAGCGCCGCTACCGCGACGGTGTGGTCGTCCCCTAGCCCGCGAGCGCGATCCTGTCGCCCCGGCAACGCCGGTGATGGCGCCCCTTTCCGCCGCAAGTCGCTAGCCCGAGGCGCCAACCAGGGGCCATCCCCTCTTGCTGGCGGTCGCTGCCCTGGCTGGCGCTGCGGGCTAGTTCGCAAGGATCTTGGGCGCCCCTTCCGCGGTCGCGGAGCAACTTCGGATTAGTATCCAAACGGCCCGTAGCCCAGCGCCTGGGGATCGACAAACGGCGAGGCGAAGCCCGTGCTGACGCCGTATCCCCCGTAGTATCCGCCCCCGTAATACCCGCTCCCGAAATACCCTCCGCCGTAGCCGTTGGGCACGATCACGAGCGGGTAGGCGGTCACGTAGCCGCGGCGCTGCGCGTGGCGCCACGACCGGTGTCGGTGGCCCGCCAAGGCGGGCGAAGCGATCGCGCAGAGCGAAACCAGCAGCACGAGAATGACGAGTACACTTTTCATGGCCAACCTCCTGGGTGTCAACTCACAAACTGGACCGCTCACTTCGCGTCGCCGCGACCGGTTCGAGTAGAATGCAAGCCGCATGCCGCGCGGGGGGCGGTTGTCGCAAACCGCAGCTTGGCCGGCGCTTAACGTGAATCGGCCGGCGCGGGCTCGGGGTTCTCGCGCCATCCAATTGAGATCAACCTGTCACCACTTGGGGTGCGCATCGCATGGCGCCGACTTGGGAAGCCCGTTGCCGGGACTGCCGCGCGACGTTCTCGCTCGATCTGGTCCGGCGGATCGAATGGCTGCGGCGCATCGGCCGGCTCCGCCAGGAGGCGAAGCCCGGCGTCGAGCTCGTGGACGAGCTGTTTCGCATTTCACGCGAGCAATTCCACTGTCCTGACTGCGGGGCCGCGAGCCTCGATTACGAGCATGTCGACGAGGACGACGACGAAGCCTGGGGCCAGGCC
>JAEUIK010000771.1 GCA_016793185.1 Planctomycetaceae bacterium
GGCCGTTCACAGTCGTCGGCCGGCCGCCGCAGGAAGACACCGCGTTTGGCGAGCTGATCCACGCGCTGACCGGTCCGGTCATTCCCAGCGTGCTCCCGGGAGTGCATGCGGTGCATGCGGTCGACGCGGCGGGCGTCCACCCGCTGCTGCTGGCGATCGGCAGCGAGCGCTACGTGCCGTATGCGACCGAGCGCCGCCCGCAAGAGTTGCTCACGCTGGCCAACGCGATCCTCGGGCAGGGGCAACTCTCGCTCGCCAAGTATTTGTGGATCGTCGCCCGCGAGGATGCTCCGGCACTCGATATTCACGATCTCGAACAGTTCTTCTGCCACGCGCTGGCGCGGGTCGATTGGACCCGCGATCTTCATTTTCAGACACGGACGACCATCGATACGCTCGACTACTCGGGCACCGGACT
The DNA here is from genome assembly GCA_016793185.1 of Planctomycetaceae bacterium. Taxonomy (GTDB): domain Bacteria; phylum Planctomycetota; class Planctomycetia; order Pirellulales; family JAEUIK01; genus JAEUIK01. The sequence continues at coordinate 419 of JAEUIK010000771.1, forward strand.
GAACGAGGGGTCTAAAGTCGTAATTGCCGCGGCCGGCCCCGTGCGCCGCGAATTGCCGGCGACGTGTCCGGCCGAGTTGCACCTGCCCGAGGGATTCCGCGCGCCGCGCGTTTGCCTGCCCGGGGTGCTGGCGGTCGCAGGCCCGCCAGCCAGCGGTCCTGACTACGGGAGCACCGTGGAGCGCATTGCGGCGAGCGTTCCGCGGGAGTCCCAGCTCAATCGCTTTCCGCTGGTGGTGGTGGTCGACGACAGCGAATTCGCGGCGCGCAACTTGCGAAACTTCGTCTGGACGACCTTCACCCGGTCCAATCCGGCAGCCGACCTGTACGGCGTCGAGGCTTTCACTGCGCAGAAGCATTGGGGCTGCCGGGGGGCGTTGATCATCGACGCCCGGCGGAAGCCGCAGCACGCGCCCCCCTTGATCGAGGACCCCGAGATCTCGCGCCGGGTCGACCGGCTGGCCGCTCCCGGCGGGCCGCTGCACGGTATCCTATAGGGGTCGCTCCAGCACACGGCGGGTTGTAACTCCGCCCCCCTTGCTGTCGGGCGTCGCGCCGGCCTGCACCTCCATTCGTTCGCTGATGCTCGAAGACCCCATTACCCCTGAGTTGCCTTTTACGGCCTGGCCGCTGTGGGCGAGCGTGCTGTTCTGGGTGTGGGTCGCCTGTTGTGGAGTCACGATCGGCAGCTTTCTGAACGTCGTGATCTATCGCGCGCCGCGCGGCCAGAGCCTCGTCCATCCCGGCTCGCGCTGCCCGATGTGCGGCCATGCCATTCGCGCGCGCGACAACCTGCCGGTTTTGGGCTGGCTGATCTTGCGCGGTAAGTGCCGCGACTGCGGCGCGGCGATCTCGGCGCGCTACCCGCTGGTCGAAGCTCTGATCGGGCTGGTGTTCCTTGGCGTGGCCGGACTCGAGCTGGGACTCGGTGGCAGCAACCTGCCGGGGGCGAGCTCGGATCTGGCAAGTTTTTGGACCGAGCGGCAGCTCGCCGGGATGGCCTCGTACCATCTGTTTCTGATCACGCTGCTGATCGCGGCCGCCGCCATGCGCATCGACGGAGAGCGCATGCCACGCTGGCTGACTGGCCTGGCCGCAGTCGTCGGCCTGGTCGCTCTGCTGATCTGGCCCTGGCTGCATCCGCTCCCCAGCGGCATTGCCTGGCCCAGCTCGCAACCGGCCGACGCGCTGGTCAACGGGCTGCTCGGCGGACTGGCGGGTTGGCTGGCGGGCTGTGTGCGTTTTGCCCCCGTCTTCTCAAGAGTCCGCGCCGGCGGGTCGCTGGATGGCGACCCGCAGCTGTATGGCGTGGCCGGGATCTTTCTCGGCTGGCAAGCCGGGCTGGGCGTCGCGGTCCTGGTCTCGTTGTTCGGATTTGCCGGCGCTTGCGCGGCGCGGCGCTGGCCTCGCGCCGCCCGCCTCCCCGACGAGCTTTGGCTGGCGCTAGCCGTGCTGGCCGTTGTTGCCGGTTGGAAATGGTTCGCGCAGCTCCTCGCGGGGCTGGGTCTCGCAGCGTGGTTCGTCGCCCTGCTGGGAGCGGCTGTCATCGCGACTTTGAGTCCGGCCGAGATCCGGCAACGCGCGCGATTCGCTCGGAGCCGGGAGAGCCGAGAATCGGCGCGTGTGAAATGACGCTGGCCCGGTCGTCACGCGCTGCGACCGCGACCGTCGCCGGGTAGAATGGAGTGGCATCGCGAACTTCGTGGCAGCAGGCCCCTGGCTGCCAGCATAATTCCGCCACCACCTCCCGGCGCAACCCGCATGGTTCGACTCAGCTTTCACGGCGCCGCCGAAACCGTCACCGGTTCGAAGTACTTGCTCGAAGCCGATGGCACGCGCGCCCTGATCGACTGCGGATTGTTCCAGGGACTCAAGCGCCTCCGCGAGTTGAATTGGCGGCACCAGCCCTTCGATGCGGCGGGCATCGACGGCGTGATCCTCACGCACGCGCACGTTGATCACACGGGGCAGCTCCCGTTGCTGGTCAAGCAAGGCTACCGAGGACCCATCTTCTGCACGGGCGCCACGGCAGAGCTGACCGAAATCCTGCTGCTCGACTCGGCCGAGGCGCAGGTCCGCGACACCGACTATGCTAACCGCAAGGGGACGTCGAAGCACAAGCCGGCGCTGCCGCTGTACGACCGGCACGACGCCGCCCGCGTGATTCCGCGGCTGCAGGCGATCGAGCGCAAACGGTGGCGGCAACTGGCCGGGCCGATCTGGTTTCGCCTGCTCGATGTCGGGCACTTGCTTGGCGCATCGATGATCGAGGTCGAGATCCGCAACCAGACGCCGCCGCTGCGGCTGGTGTTCTCCGGCGATGTGGGGCGCTTCGATGCGCCTCTCTACTTCGATCCGACTCCGCCGCCAGCCTGCGACTACCTGATCTGCGAGAGCACTTATGGGGACCGCCTCCATCCCCACGAGACGGTCCTCGACCAGCTGACCGAGGTCGTGCAGGCCGCGCTGGCGCGCGGCGGCGTGATTCTGGTGCCCGCGTTCGCCGTCGGCCGGGCCCAACAACTGATCTATCTGCTGCGCGTGCTGATCGATCGCGGCCGGCTCCCCGAACTGCCGATCTACCTGGATAGCCCCATGGCGATCGACGCCACGGCCGTCTACCAGAAGTACTCGGCCGAGCACGACCTGGCCGAAGGACGCCTCGATGGTCCGGCCTCGGTCTTCGCCTGGCGCAACGTCCACCTGGCGCGGAGCGTGGGCGACTCGAAACAGCTCAATTCGCTCGCGGGCCCCGCGGTCATCATCTCGTCGTCGGGGATGCTCACCGGGGGGCGCATCCTGCATCACATGGAGCAGCGCGCCGACGATCCCCGCAATACGATCCTGCTGGGGGGCTACATGGCCGAAGGCACGCGCGGCCGGGCGCTGCAAAACGGCGCCCCGACGATTCGCATCTACGGGCGCGACGTCCGCGTCCGCGCGGCCGTCGTCCCCATCTCGAGCCTGAGCGGGCATGCCGACCGCGCGGAGCTCTTGCGCTGGCTGGCGCCGCTACCGGCTCCGCAGCGCGTTTTTCTGACGCACGGCGAAAAAGCCAGCGCCACCGTGCTGGCCGAACATCTCCAAGCCAACCGCGGGTGGTCGGTTACGATTCCCCGCCTGGGCGAAAGTTTCGAATTGACCGCTAACCCCGGGAGCGTAGCGTGAACGGCGAGCTGGACCCGGATATCGAGGCCAACCTGAAGGCGATTCTCGCTTCGAGCAGCTACCGGCTGGCCGAGCGCGACATCGATTTGCTGGCGCGCGACGAACTGCGGCCGGTCCGCTTGCAACTCGAGCTGTTCAAGCCGGAGCTGGCCCTGTTCGAGCAGAAAATTCACTCGACGATCGTG
>JAEUIK010000775.1 GCA_016793185.1 Planctomycetaceae bacterium
TCCGCGGCCGCGGCCTTCTTCTTGCCGCGGTTGAGGCTGGCGTAGCCAGTCCCCTTGAACTTGGATTGGAACTTCTCGATCCGGCCGGCCGCGTCGACGTACTTCAGCTTGCCCGTGTAAAACGGATGGCAAGCGTTGCAAATATCGACCGCCAGCTCGGGCACGGTGCTGCGGGTGGTGAAGGTGTTTCCACAACCACAGCGAACCGCCGTCTCGACGTACCGCGGGTGAATTCCTTCTTTCATGGCGATTTCCCTCTTTCGACGATTCGGCGACAGCGGCAGTGTGGATCGATGACCTAGGCCGCGTGGGGGCCAGCCGGTACTCGGCTCGGCCTCTGCTTCTCAACGCGGCTCACGAGCCCGCGGTTCAGGCTCCCCCCGGCCAGCCGCCAGCATGGCCCAGCCAGCCGCCAGCATGGGGCGGAGCGTCCGGCGGGCGAGGTCAGGCCTTCGGCGGGGATTCCGTAGCTTAAGTTCGAAGCGCGACGGCGACAAGGCCCCTTTTGACCCCACATAGGGCCCAGGATGGTCGCCGCCGGCCCTCCTGGTTCGCCACCCCCTGGCTACCCGGCATCGCCGGCCGTCTCGTCGACCGCCGCAACCAGCGGCATCGCTTCGACCGGGGCCGGCGCGGCCGCTTGGGAGGCTTGCGTCCGACCGCGATCGGCCAGACGTTCCGCCACGAGGGCATCGATCAGCAGCTGGCAGACGTGGTAGGCAATCATCGGAAAGATGGCCAGCCCGCCGAAGCTCTCGAGGGCCGTGTTGACGCCAATCATGAGCGTCTTCTGGCTGCCCGAAAACCCGACGGCAATCCGATCGCTGCGTGAGAGTCCGAGGAGTGCCGCCAGGGCGTGCCCCGCGGCCAGGGCGGCCACATGCACGACGACGACGCTGGCGAGGATTGTCAGCCAGACGCCGAGGCCTGCCGAGACTTCCCCCTTTTCGAGCTTGAGCCCCGCCTCGACGGCCGCCACCAGCACCATACTCAGGATTCCCCACTGGGCGACAAGGCTCAGCCCCGGTTTGTGATGCGTCGCCCAGGCTGCCAGGGGGCGATAGAGGCGGGCAAGCTGCCCTAGAATCATCGGCACCACCACCACCAGCATCAGCTCGAGTGCCATCTGGGTGCCGGAGATTTCGGAACGGGTACCGGTTGTGAGCCAGAGCCAGAATGGAGTGACGAGAAAGCAGGAGAAGTTGGTGATCAAGGAGACGAGCGCCGCAATGGCGTCGTTGCCGCCGGCGCGGCGCGTCCAAACCGACGCCGACGCGAGCGTGCTGGGGACGGCCCCCGCCACCAGCAGTCCGGCGGCCAGGTCGGGTCGCAGCGTGAGCGAGACCAGCCAGGCCACGAGCGGCAGCAAACCGCTGTTGATGGCGATGCCGAGGAGCACCCCCTGCGGCCGGCGCACGGCGTGCCAGATCAGCGCCACCTCCAACGGGAGCGCCATGAAGAACATCGTCGCCGAGAGCAGGCCGTCGCGCGGCAGCAGCCGCGTGATCGTCGACAGCCGACTCGGCGCAAGGAGCCCCGCTCCCAACATCACGGCCAACATCAACACGAACCAGTGGCGCGTGACGATTCGATGCATGCGGCGAGTCTCAGCGGCGATTGGGCTGGGCGGGACTTGCGGGACTAGCTGCCACTCGCCTGCCTACGAAGAGGGGTCTTCCGCCCGCTTCTCTTCCGCCGCCGGTTCCGCCGGAGGCTTTTCGTCGGACGGCTTTTCTTCGGGTGAGTTTTCCTCGGCGGGCTTCTCGGCAGCAGACGTTTCCTCGGCGGGCTGGGCGCCTTTCAGCTGGCGAGCACGGAGCAGGTTTCCGTGCCGCTGCGGCGACTGGTCGGCTTCATACAGTTCGATCGCCTCGGGTAGACGCCCGAGCTGCTCGTAGCAGCGCGCCAGATTATAGCGGGCGCCGGCCGACCAGGGACCCGTGGGGCTCGCCTCCAGCGTTCGCTTCTTCAGATGCTCAACCGCGGCTGCGTACCGCTGCCGCTCGAACGCCACGAGCCCGAGCCAGTAGCTGGCGTCCTGGCGCGTGTGTTCGAGAACGGTCAATTGCTCCGGGCTGAGTCGGGCCTGGGCCGCATCGACGTCCGGAGCGCGGGCGATCTGGAACATCGCATTGGCGCTTGCCGCCTGGGAGTCTTCTTCCTGGGCGTAGTGTCCGCGAATCTGCATCACGCGGCCTTGCTGCAAGGCGGCCCCCGCCGGACGCAATTCCCGGGGGAGGCGATCAATTTGGTAGGGGGCCAGCTCGCGGGCGCTCTCCTCGCGGTACTCGGGGAGCGACTGGTCCGCGAGATACTGGTAGGGAATGTCCCACAGCCGGACTTCCTTGACCTGCTTCAGCGTCTTGAGCCGATCGGCCAGGGTCGAGGCCGGCACGGTAAGCACCACCTTGCGTTCGCCCGTCAGGCGGAGCTCGACCATCCGCGCCCGCCGTGACAGGTACGCAGGAGAGCCTTCGATCAGTACGACGAGTTGCTGCAGGTCCTCGGCCTTGACCGGATACGGGAGGCCCTCGACATCGAGCGCACGAAGCAAGCTGTCGTCGGCGCTGACCTGTTCGAGCGTCGCGACCGACTGGCCATCGGCCGTCGGGATCGGCAGGCCAAGGCGGGTGTCGAATAAATAGAGTTGGCCGGAGCTCAACAGTGCCGGCAGCCAAGGTCGATAGCCCGTGGCGCGGACGTCGTCGGGAATGCCGAGCATCACGACGTCGAGCCCTTGCTGCCGCGCCAGCAGGATGAACAACCAGGCGCGCTCGATCGCGTTGCCGCGCCCCAGCAAGAGCAGCTGCCGGGGAGAGTGCAGCAGGTCATAACCGTCGGCCGCGACGGCCTCGGGCGTGAGCTGGATGTTCCGCACCGTCCAATCGAAGAGGCTCTTGGCGCGCGAGAGATCGTCAGCACGATCGCCGCGCGCGGCACGCGACGCGTCGCGCAGCCAGAAAGCCTCCTGCAAGTCGAGCGCGCCCAACACGTCGAACTGCGTGGCCCCCAAGTTCTTCACCGCCGGGAGGGCCCGGTACACCAGCGGCAGCGAAAAGACCATCGGGTCGGGCTGCCAATTGTCGGTCTGGGCCGATCCCGCCAACGATTGATTCAGCCCTTGCATCGCCTGGGCCAGCATCTCAGGGCCGTTGAAGTCCTCGAGATGGTCGAGGCTGTCGATCGAGCTCTCGAAGAGCTCCTGGCTCCAGCCGGCGTCGGGCAAGTTCGCGGCCGGGCCCGTGGAACCCGCGGGCTCGGCGTCGCAGCCGGCGGCCACAGCCGCCAGGAGCAGCAGCGCCGCGACGGCGCCCGTCCCCAGAAGAGCCCTGTGATTCCGCGCTGTGGGAGTGCCAGTCGTGTCCATGCAAAGCATTATGCCCAAGGTCTTGGCAGCGCTTGGCACTTCGGCCCAAGGCCACCCGAAATGTTCGTCGATGCCCGCCCCCACTGCGCCGCGACAACCCTCAGACTCCGAACCGCGCGACGGTTTCGCGGATCGCCAGCAAGCGCTCCAGGACTCCGCCG
>JAEUIK010000781.1 GCA_016793185.1 Planctomycetaceae bacterium
GGCGACCTCCGGCTTGCCCGGCCCCGTGCGCGACGTCGCCAGCACGTCCTGGGGTTCGAAGCTGGTGTTGGTGGCGGCGGCGCTGGCCTTTGCCTCGGGGGTCCTCACGGTGACCTGGGATGGCAGCGTGCCGAAGCTCAAGGTGAATCGCGAGCGCGCTCAGGAAGTGCGGCAGCAAATCGCCGCCGAGGTGAAGGAATTCGAGCAGAAGCGCACAGGCACCGACGGCATCTCGACGGCGCTCAGCAGCGGCATCTCCACGGCTCTCGGCAGCGGCGGTACAGTGACGTCATCCGCCAACGGGGGCTTCAGGACGTCTCCCGGTCCCAATCAGTTCCAGCAGGCGACCCAGCAAGTCGCCCAACAGTTCGAGGAGGGCGTTCGCCAGGTCAACGAGCAGTTGGATTCGTGGGGACGCCCGCTGAACCAGCAACAGTCCTACTCCAACCAGTACGCAAATCCCTACCAGAATTCGAGCCCCTATTCGAACCAGAATTCGAGCCCGTACCAGGCCGCGTCGCCGCCGTACCGGCAGTTCGACCAGGCCTCCCAGGGGATCGAACAACAGACCCAGCAATGGGGCCAGCAGGCACGCGATGCCGGCAATCAGTACGGCCAACAGTTCCGCGACATGGGGAATCAGGTTAATCAGCAGTTTCGCGATGCCGGCTCGCAAGTGAACCAGCAGTTCCGCGATACGACCAACCAGGTGAACCAGCAGTTTCGCGATGCCGGGAACCAGGTGAATCAGCAGTTCCGCGACATGGGCTCGCAAATGAGCCAGGGCATTCGCGACATGGGGTCGCAGATGGGGCGACAAATCCGCGACACCGGCGCCCAGGTCGAACAGCAAATCCAATCGGCGCCACTGTACGCCCCGCGCACCAACGTGCGGTACTAGGTCCGGCCTCCGGGATGCCCCTTGGCTGGACGCTCCGCGGCCAGGCGGATTAGCATACAAGGCCGTTGTCTTACCCGATCCCGCGCGAGTGTCGCTTCCATGCCCACGGTTCATATCCCCTCGGCCCTGCGCGGCCAATCGGGAGGGGTCGCCCAGTTGGAAATCGCGGGCGAGACGCTCCGCGACGTCGTGAACGCCCTGGAAGAACGGTTTCCGGGAATCGCCCGGCATCTGGCCGAAGGGGACGCCCTGGCCCGGGGCCTGGCCGCGTCGATCGATGGGCAGATGACCAACCGCGGGCTCTGGGCGCGGGTTCGCCCGGAAAGCGAGATCCATTTTCTTCCCGCCATCGGCGGCGGTTGCTGACGCGGATCGCCGTGGACTAGTCGCCCGCAGCGCCGTGCAGCAACTCTTCCTGCCATGTTTCGAGCAGGCGCAGCGCCTCGCGCGGCGAGATGGCTTCGAGATCGAGCTGGCGGACTTTTTCGAGCAAGGGGTGCTCGGCGGGGCCGAAGAGCGTGAGCTGCAGGCGACCGCTTGAAGTCCGGCCCCGGCGCTGCGCAAGCTTCGAGCCGCCGCGGTGGTCGAGGTGGTTCTCTTCGAGCTCGCCGAGAATCTCTTTCGCCCGGTCGATCACTTCGCGCGGCACTCCCGCCAGCCGCGCCACCTGAATGCCGTAGCTCTTGTCGGCGGCGCCATCGACGATCTTGTGCAGGAAGATCACCTCGTCGTTCCATTCGCGGACGCTAACCGTCAGGTTCTTGACGCCGGGTGCGGAACGCTCGAGATCGGCGAGCTCGTGGTAGTGCGTGGCGAACAACGTGCGGCAGCCGACGCGCTCGTGCAGATGCTCGACGACAGCCCAGGCCAGCGAAACGCCGTCGTAGGTGCTCGTGCCGCGGCCGATTTCGTCAAGGATCACCAGGCTTCGGGCCGTGGCCGTATTGAGAATCCGCGCGGTCTCGGTCATCTCGACCATGAAGGTGCTTTGCCCGCGCGACAGCTCGTCGCTGGCACCGACCCGGGCGAAGATCCGATCGGCCAGCCCGATCGTGGCGGAGCGGGCCGGAACAAAGCTGCCGATCTGCGCCAGCAGGGTGATGAGCGCCGCCTGCCGGATATAGGTGCTTTTGCCGGCCATGTTCGGTCCGGTAATCAGCAGCAGGACCGCGCCGTCGGGATCGCAGGCGACGTCGTTGGGAACGAATGTCCCCGCGGGATCGAGAGCGTCGAGCACGGGGTGCCGCCCATCGACGATCGCCAGCACCGGCCGGTCCTCGAGCACCGGCCGGCAATACCCGCGCTCGCGGGCGATCTCGGCCAGCGTTACCAGGACGTCGATCTCGGCCAATGCGGCGGCCGTCGCTTGCAGCCGGCGCGCCGTCCTGGCCACGCGCTCGCGCAGCTCGAGGAACAGGTTGTACTCAAGCTCTTTCGACCTCTCATCGGCCGTGAGCACCTTCTCCTCATACTCCTTGAGCTCCGGCGTGATGTAGCGCTCGGCGTTCTTGACGGTTTGCTTGCGGATGTATTCGGCCGGGATCTTCTCTCGGTGGACGTTGGTGATTTCGAGGTAGTAGCCAAAGACCTTGTTGAAGCCGACCTTGAGCGTCGGGATCCCGGTTCGCGCCTGCTCGGCCGCCTGGTAGGCAGCGATCCACTGTTTGCCGCCGGCGGCCAGTTCGCGGAGGGAGTCGAGGTCAGCGCGATAGCCGTCGCGAATGTAGCCCCCCTCGCGGGCGGCGAGCGGACAGTCGTCGGCGAGGGCCTGTTCCAGTTCGGCACGCAAGTCGGGCAGCAGGTCGATTTCGGCTTCGAGCTGGTTCAGCCGCGCGCTCGACCGCGCCGTGAGCCGGGCCTTGAACGTCGGGAGCTGCCGCAGCGTGCGCCCCACGAAGGCGAGGTCGCGCGGCGACGTGCGTCCCGTGATCACGCGCGCGACGAGCCGCTCGACGTCGTAGATCTTCTTGAGCCCCTCGCGCAAATCGGCCGACAGTCCCGGTTGGGCCACCAACTCGGCCACCGCCTCGAGCCGGGCCTCGAGCGGCTCGCGCTGGCAGAGTGGATTGGCCACCCAGTCGGCCAGCAACCTCGACCCCATGGCCGTGACGGTTTGATCCAGGACGCCCAGCAGCGAATGCTCGCGCCGCCCCTCGCGCATCGTGCGGGTGAGTTCCAGGCTGCGCCGCGTGGCCGGATCGATCTCGACGGTGGCCCCTTGCCGCGCGGGGAGCAACCGATGCAGATGGTCGAGCCCGCTTCGCTGCGTCTCGGCCAGGTAGTCGAGAATGGCCCCCGCCGACCGGAGAGCCAGGCTTTCGGCCGCTTCGTCGAAGCCGAATCCCTCGAGCGTGGCGGTGCCGAACTGACGGTTCAGCTTCTCCTTGGCTGTGGCCAGGGCAAATGCCCAGGCGGGGCGCCAGGTGGTAGGCCAATCGCCGCCGGAATTCGCGGGGGCCGTTTTCGCCGCGCCGGCGGGCTCGGTCGCCGTGTCCGACGCCGCCGAGGCGTCACTCGCGGCGGCGAGTCTGGGATGCGCTCCGTTGCGGGATTCCGGGGATTTTGCGGTGCGCAGCCCCATGCCGTCCGGGTAACGCGACGTGCGCGCGCTGACCGCCGCCAAATACGCGTCGCGCGTCGCTTCGTCGTCGCTGACCAGGCATTCGGCCGGCGCGATGCGGGCGAGTTCGTCTGCCAGGCGATTGAGCGGAATTTGGGTGCTGAAGAAGCGACCGGTCGAGAGCTCGGCCCAGGCCAACCCGGCGACGGCGGTACTTCCCCGGTGGCCGTTTCGCGGGCGCCCCAGCTCGATGACCACGGCCGCGAGGTAATTGTTCTCGCGCGGATCGAGCAGCGCCTCGTCGGTAAGCGTGCCGGGGGTCACGACGCGCGTGACAGCGCGTTTGACGAGCCCCTGCGCCTGTTTGGCATCCTCGACCTGGTCGCAGATCGCGACGCGCATGCCGACCGCGATCAGGCGAGCCAGATAAGCCTCGAGCTGATGGTGTGGAAAACCCGCCATAGGGACGGCGTTCTCTCCCTTTTCGCGGCTCGTCAGGGCCAGATTGAGGATCCGCGCGGCCGTTTTGGCGTCTTCATGAAACAGTTCGTAAAAATCTCCCATGCGAAACAGCAGCAGCGCCTCGGGGCAAGCCCGTTTCGCGTCTTCGTACTGTTGCATCATCGGAGTTGCGGCCACGGCAATCGAATTCCTGGCGGCTGAGGGAAGTCTTCACGGCGCGCTGCGCAGCGACGATGCTAGCAGACGCGCGATTCCTCCCTCAAGGGGCCCGTCGGCGGGAGAGTGCGAGAAGCGGGCTCGTGCCCGCGCGCGATATCAGGCGGCGTTTTGCCGTCCGAAACTGGGTGGAGCAGGGGCCTCAGCCGCGGTGCGCGGGGCGAGCGGCGATTCCGCCGTAGCGGATTCGACCCGAGGCTGCGCTGCCAATTCGAGCCCCGCCGCGATGGCTCGCAGCACCTCGATCCCGGTTGGCTGCAACTCGGCAATGCGCGCCACGAGCGCCAGTTGCTCGTCGTCCGGCCGCGTGTGCAGATATCGGGCGGCCCGCTGCACCGGCAGGTGCGCGAGGAGCCAAGCGGCGATTTGCGGCCGCTCTGCGGCGAGTATTTTCGACCAGGTGGCGTCGTCAAGTCGCTCGAAGGCGCTGCGCGTGTTGTCGGCGAGCCGTCGTCGGACCCCGGCGAGAATCGCCGGCGCCCGTTCTCCTAACGCCTCGCGGACGATGCGCTGCGCGGCGTCGAATCCGCGCAGCTCGACGACGTCTTCAGCGGTCGAGCCCTCCGCGAACAGGCGCAGCGACTGCTCGCGGTCCGCGTCCCGCAGCCGGCGCAGGCTGGCCATTTCCGCGACGACCCGCTCGATCTGCTCCGGGTCGAGCCGGTTCAGCAGGAGCGCGGCTTCGCCTTCGGGCAGGCTCAGCAGCACGATCGCGGCGTTGCGGAGAGAGGAGTTTGACACGGCGGTGCGGTCCCTGCACGTCGGTCCAGGCGGTCCCAACCGGAGCCTCGGGGCAACGTCCCACGTCGCCCAACGGCCGGCACCGGCCGTGCGCGCATATCGTCCCTTTGAGGGCGTGCGCTTGAAGAAATCCGCGAAATTGCGCAGACCGGGCAGCGCGCGAAGACTCGCACGGCTGGGGGATCGCCCGACGCGGCCAATTCCCGTCGGCCGTCAAGGAAGCTCACGCAGCCGAAGATTGCGGTAGTCGAGCCGCGAACCATGGTTCTGCAGGCCGATATAGCCCTCGGTTCGCTTCAGTCCCGGATGGGTGGCGAACTTGGCGGGATAGTCATCGAGCCGGGCGTCGACCACGACCTGGTCGTTGATCGTCACTTTTACCTGGCGCCCATCGCAGCGAATGATCATCCGCTGCCAGTCGCCCGCCTTCTTGGTGGCGCGCGGCGCGGCGGCCTGCACATCGTAGATGCTGCCGGTCAATTGCTCAGGCTTGAGCTTTCCGTAGGCGCGGGTGTCGTCGTCGAGAACTTGGATTTCCATGCCGACGTAGGCGCCGTCCCCTTCGCGCGGAGCCCGGATGAAGACCCCGCTGTTGCCATCCGGCGGAACTCGAAACTCGAGATCGAGCTCGAAGTTCGCATAGGTCTTGGCCGTCGAGAGCCAGCCGCTTCCCTTGCCCGAGCAGTAGAGGATGCCGTCGGCCGCTTGCCAGGAGCCTTGCGAGCCCACTTCTTCCCAGCCGGCGAGGTCCTTGCCATTGAAGAGTTTCTGCCAGCCCTCGTCGGCATGCACCGACGCGATCGCGACGGTCGCGCCTAGCAAGAGCGTCGCGGCTGCCGACAGGAACGGGTACGGTTCACGACTCAGCATGCGCTCGAACTCCGTGATTAAATCCCCAGGTTGGAGCACCGAGTCTAGCCGAGACAGGCCGGCAGAGCCACCAGGCGGGGGTCGCGCTCGGCGCGAGGCTAATCCGCATTGGCCGCAGCGAGCCGCTGCTGCCAGAAGATGCGGGCCGCTTCGTAGGGGCGCAGATCAACCGGCGGGCCCTTCTTGGACTTGGCGAGCATCGTGATCCGCTCTTCGAGCCAGGTCAGAAAGAACTGCACCGCGCTCCGGCTGATCCGTTGGGGTTGCTCGTCGCCGATCTCGACGTAATACGGGGCGGTCGATCCGAACCGGAACGACTCGCCCACGTCGGTGACCGCGCGCACGAGGAACCAGCCGCTTTGATCGAACTTGAGGGCCGGCAACTGGCCGCGATTTTTCTTGTAGTCTTCGATCCGCACCGACCGCTCGACGTTGCCGTTCTTGATGATCTCGAGGTAGCTGATCGGGTCGCGCGTCGTGAGGGTGAGATTCACATCGAAGTCGAGTTCCTCGCCGGCGGCGCCGGTGAAGACATGCCCGGGCCGGCGACCGGCCACGATTGGCTGGAGCAGCGGACCGTTCGTGACGACGACTTTGCCGGCGCGAAAACCTTGCCACCAGGCGTCGTACGAGAATTCCTCGCCGACGTAAACATACACGCGGTTATAGCCCAACGGGTTGAGGGCCTCGCCCGTCCCGCTGCCGGCCGCGGGGGGAACACGAAAGCCGGCGTTGAGGATCTGGTAGTACACGAACTGCGACCAGAGCCCGAGCGCTTGCGGCCCCTGAAAGCGCTGCGGGTCGCGTGGTTTGCCGGGGAGCTCGACGCCTTTGGCCGGGGGACGACCGATCTGGCGATTCGCCAGCTCGAAGGAATCGATCCCGCCCGCGGCGAGCCATAACGGAAGGTCCCACGCCGAGGGGTGCGGAACATCGATCCACACGTCGGGCGAGGATTCGAGTCCCAGCAGTTGGCGCAACTCGCCGGCGCCTCGGTAGCGGGCTCCGGACGGTGCGAACGGTTCGGCCAGGCGGAACAATTGCAGGACGCCCCCTTCGCGGTCGTCGCGAATGCCCGCGAGATCGTAAACGCGATTCTCGTTGAACAGCACCGGTCCGGCCGCAAAGCTCTTGGCCGCGGCCCCCGGATTCTTTTTGTCGGGCAGCGCTTCCGACACAACGACGTGGAGATCATCGGCCTGCATCAACAGCTCGAGGTCTTTCGTTGGCCGGTGCGCGTCGAAGTCGCCCGACCACCAGCCCGCCTTAGCCATGTCGACGCCGCGGCGGAGTTCGACCGTCTTGCTGTCGCTGGCCCCGTGCTGCAGATCGAAATGTCCGACGGCATTGACGTACTCGGGGCCGTGCTCGATCTCGAACTCGTAGAAGCCGCGCGGCAGCTTGAGCGTGATCTGCCCATCGAAGACAAAGTGGTCGTGCCAGTACGGCTGCGATTTGACCAGCCGCGGCTTGCCCGCCTGGGTGCGGAGGTGGATCCGGCAGGCGATCGGCTGGCGTGTTTCCTTGTCGATGACCTTGAGCTCGAGCTGGCCGCCGTCGCCGCGGACCGGTGCCGGTTTCGCACCGCCAGCGATCGCGAGCAACGCCAGCAGGGGGACGAGACATCGGAATCGCAAGGGTCGAATCCTGAGGGCTTGGCGGGGCAAAGAGAAAGTCGCCAACGGGCGACCCGCCGATCTCCCCAATTCTAGCTTTCGCCCGTTGCGGGGCCTTCCCGGCCGCTGCATTCGTCATAGCTGCGCAAGTTGATGAAATTGTGCGGATTCGGCCGGGGATGTGCAGGGGGCGCTTGATGGTGGACGCGGAGCGCTCCTAGAATGCCCCACGGGGGAAGGAATCGGCTGCCGGTTCCCGCGGCAGCGAACCCAACCTGGAGGCCTCCCCGCCTGGGCCGCGTGGTCTCAAGTCCTTCGTGTGGTGCAACCTGGAATGTCCGAGGATTATTACAAGACGCTCGAGATCAATCGGGACGCCTCACAGGCCGAGATTCAGAAGGCGTACCGCGATCTCGCGCGAAAGTACCATCCGGATCTCAATCCCGACGACAAGTCGGCCAAGCAAAAGTTCCAAAAGGTGCAAGCCGCGTTCGACGTGCTGAACGATCCCAGCAAACGCGAGCTCTACGACCGCTATGGCAGCTCGTTCGAGCAAATGGGGGCCGGCGGGGGGCCGCGCGGCCCCAGCCCTGGCGGCGGCTGGACCCACACCGGCTCGACGCCCGAGGATTTCGACTTCTCGCAGTTCTTTGGCGAACGGTTCGGCGGTGGAAGCGCCGGAGGCGGCGACCCCAACGGCGGGTTCGCCGATATCTTCAGCCAGTTTCGTCGCGCCGGCGCGCGGGGCGAATCGGGCGCGCGCCGCCGCGCACGCGCCGCCGGTAGCGATGTTCGCAGCGAAGTCCACATCCCCTTCCAGACTGCGATCATCGGCGGAACCGTCGATCTCCAGCTCCACCGGCCCGACGGCAAGGTCGAGACCATCGCCGTGAAAATTCCGGCCGGGATCGAGAGCGGTAAGTCGATCCGCCTGCGCGGGCAGGGAGAGCCGAGTCCCGAAGGGGGCGCGCCAGGAGACCTGCTCATCAAGGTCCACGTGGCCGAGCATCCGCACTTTCATCGCAAGGGAAAGAACCTGTACGTCAAGCTGCCGGTCACGCTGGCCGAGGCCGCGGTCGGTGCCAAGGTCGACGTCCCCACGCCCCGCGGCACCGTCAGCCTGCGCGTCCCGGCGAGCACTTCGTCGGGCACCCGGCTGCGCGTCAAAGGGCAGGGCATCGCCACGTCCGGCGAGCCGGCCGGCGACCTGTTTGCCGAGATCCAGATCGTGCTGCCCAAGACGCTCGACGACGAGGAACGCGGCTGGCTCGAGAAGTTTGGCCAGCGACATCCCGACGAGCCGCGCAAGGACTTGAGATGGTAGCGGGCCGCGCTCCGACGTTGCTTTTGGCCGCGGCCGCGCTCGACCGTAACGAGCTGGCCGTCAGCTACGCGGCGCTGGCGCTAGTCGCGTTCCTGGGATTCGTGCTGTTGGTTGTGGTCGTCTCCGGAGCGCGCTACGTGCGGCGTCTCAATCGGCGTCCCTTGCCCCCCAGCAAGATGGTGAGCGACCGCTGGTACGAAAAGCCGCTCGTCGAGCCGCAGCTCAGCACGCCCAGCGATGAGGCTCCGGAAGGCGAATGACGACCTCCCGTTTTTTTGCCAGCGATCACGTCCGGCACGGCAGCCACTTTCGGCGAGCCTATGAGCGCCGCTGCTCGGCGGGGGATGGACTCCTGCTGGTCTATGTCTGCGAGAACGGCCTCGAGCACAGTCGCCTGGGACTGTCGTGCTCGCGGAAGTACGGCGGGGCGGTCGCCCGGAATCGCTGGAAGCGGCTCGTCCGTGAGGCCTTCCGCCTGAGCCGTGGGCAGCTGCCGCGGGGAATGGACCTGGTCGTGCTGCCGCGCGCCGGGGTCGAACCGACACTAGCCGAACTGCGCGAGTCCTTGCCGACGCTAGCCGCGAAAGCCGGCGCCCGGTTAGCGCGTGCGGCGCGCCCCCGCGCCCTGCATCCCCCTCGGCGAGGCTCTCGATGACCGGCCTCTGGAAACGGGTGAGCGGAATCCCGGCCGGATTGGTCATTGCGGTGGTCCGGCTCTATCAGCTCACGCTCAGCCCGATCGTCGGGCGGCAATGCCGCTTTCATCCCACCTGCAGCAACTACATGATCCTGGCCGTGAGGAAACACGGGGTGCTGACGGGCGTGGTCAAAGGTTTATGGCGGATCTGCCGCTGCAATCCTTTTTGCCGGGGTGGAATCGATTACCCGTGAAACTCAGGATTGCGGGCGTTGGGGCATTGGAAAGATCGCTGCCGCGCCGCCGTCTCCGTTCCTACAGCAGCTCGGTGATCACGCTGCCGTAGTTGTTGATCGGCACGGGCCGACCGGCCCGATTCGGGAAGCTGAGCGACAGGTCGACCCCCATCTGCTGGTAGATCGTGGCCAGCAGATCGGCGGGCTTGACGGGGCGCTCGGCCGGGAACTCTCCCTTGGAGTTCGAAGCGCCGACGACGCGTCCCCCCTGAATTCCGCCTCCCCCGATCAGCACGCTCATCACGTTGCCCCAGTGGTCGCGGCCGGGCGTCCCCATGCTGCGCGGGGGCCCGCCGTTGCCGCCGTCGTTCAGGCGCGGGGTGCGGCCAAACTCGCCCATGACCAGCACCATCGTGCGGTCCAGCAGGCCCCGTTCGTCGAGGTCGCCGATCAGCGCAGCCACCGACTGGTCCATCGAGGGAAGCCGCGACTTCATTCCTTGTTCGAGATCCCAGTGGTGGTCCCAGCCGCCGTTGTGGATGGTGACGAAGGTCACGCCCGCTTCGACCAGCCGACGGGCCAGCAGGGCGCTTTGGCCGAACGAATTGCGGCCGTAGCGGTCGCGGAGCTTGGGATCTTCCTGGCTGATGTCGAAGGCCTGCCGGGCCCGCTCGCCGGTAATGAGCTGGTAGGCCTGCTGGTTGAACGAATCGAGCCCGTTCATGACTCCGCTGGTGTCCACTTCGCGCCGGATGCGGTCGAGCGATCCGAGCAACGAATGGCGGTCCTCGAGCCGGGGCAGCGTGAGATCGCTGGGGAGGTTCAGGTTCGGCACCTTGTAGTCGGCCGCGTTGGGATCGCCGCCCGAATTGAACGGATTGAAAGCGACACCCAGGTAGGCGGCGCTGTTGTAACCGGGCTGCAGACCGACGGTGGCCGAATACGGAACCGAAACGTACGGGGGGACCCCCGGCTGGTTGGGACCCCGGAGCTTGGTGATGACCGAACCGACCGACGGAAACTGCGGATCCAGGGCCTGCGAGTTCGAGCCCAAATACCCGGTGAGCATCCAATGCGCGGCGGCGAAGTGGTCGCCATGGTCGTGGTGCATGGAACGGATCAGCGAGACCTTATCCATCACCTTGGCCTCTTCGACCAACAGCTCGTTGATCTGGATGCCGGGGGCGGAGGTCGATATCGCCTGAAACGGTCCGCGAAATTCGGCCGGCGCGTAGGGCTTGGGATCGTAGGTTTCGAGCTGTGTCGGACCGCCGTCGAGCCAATAGAGGATGACGGCCCGGTCGTTCGAGGGACGCCCCTGGGCGGTGGCCTCGGCCCGCGTGCGGAGCGCGTCGGCCAGCCCCAGTCCCGAGAAACCGAGCAGACCCGCCTTGATGAAGTCGCGTCGCGCGACCCCATCGCAACGCCCGATGCGCCGTTTGCTCCAGACGGTCAACATGGCGGCTCTCCAGGGGGGGCTTGTGACCAAACCGATCAACGCCCGCTTATCCTAGCGAACGGCCGCTCGCGCCAGCAAGCATTTCTGGCCGCGGGGGCGATCTCGGGCCGGGCCGCTTCCCGCGACTGCTTGCCTGCGCGCAACGAAAAAGCCCAGGAAGCTGAACTTCCTGGGCTTTTCTTGAGGGGGACGGAGCCAGCAGCGAATCTTGAGCGAGAGGCTGTGCTAGGCGGCGTTCTCGAGTCGGCGGAGCGCCTCGACCGCGAGCAGGGCGTTGTCGATCCCGCCGATCGACTCGACGAAGTCCTGCACCGCGAGCCATTGCTCGTAGGTGATCTCGTCGGCGCCCTGCGCCAGCACGGCTTCGATTTCGTCGAGGGATCGGTCTTGAAGGGCGATATGGTCGTCGTGCATCACGATTGCATCCTTGCAAACGGGGATCGAAAGCGAGACGGTGGGGAAGACATTCGAGAAAATCGGAACGATCCGCGCGGGTCTTGAAATTCGCAGGTCCCGCCCGCATTCTCTTCCGCAGCGCATCCTCTTCGCCGCTCGGAAGGCTGCCGGGTTGGGCCAATCCGCACGATCGGCACCCGCAAGCTAGCAGCGTGCGCCACCGGTTAATCGCCCCGTGGGTTCGCGGTTGGCTGCACGAGGGATTGGCTGCACAGCAGTTGGCTGCACGAGGGGCGCGCGTCGATTACATTGAAGCGATGGCGCTCGCTGCCGACCGACGCATGCCGCCCGAGGGCGCGGCACGCCGAGCGCGGGGAACGCCAGCATTGGGTCGTGGGTAATTCCCTGATTCCCAGCAGCGCGAGACGATCGTGGACCATCTTTCCTCCGAGCCAGCAACGCCAGCAGCCGTCGGCCTGCGGCGCGAAATTGAGCGTCTGGCCGACGGTACCGTCGCGCCGGCCGGCTACGAGGAACGCGCCTGGCGGTTCGGCTTGCCCCAGTTGTTCCTGCTGGTGCTCGCGGCCGCG
>JAEUIK010000016.1 GCA_016793185.1 Planctomycetaceae bacterium
CGCCTGAGACCGAAACCGACCGCGAGCGGGAATGGCTGGTCGCCTACTTGATCGCGCATCAGGGATATCGCCTGGATCAGATGGACAGCCTTGAGCAACGGGTCGGCCGCATGAGCGCCCGGCAGGTGCATACGCTGGTCGACCTGTACCAGCAGAAGCACGAACTGGCGTTGCAGCGGGAGAAGTCGAACCAGGCTGCCCGGCATCAGGCTTACCAGGCTCAGACGGCGGCGTACAATCAGCGGTTGCAGGAAGAGCAGACCAACCGCCAGGACATCGATTCCGCGGCGCAGGCCGAGCAAAGCCGCTTGAATACGCAACAATCGCAAGCGATGCAGAACATTCAGGAGAGCTCGCTGATGCATGGCCCGAGCTACATGGGCTACGGCAATCCGCTCTCGGGTGGTTTCTATGGCGGCTTCGGTGGGTACTACGGGGGCGGCTACTACCACGATCGCTACTGGCACTAAATCCCCGTTGACGACTCGCCACTCCACTGGTTCCGAGCAGCGATCCGCGATAGTCTGGCGCCCAGGGTTCGCCCCGCATCCGAACTGCAAGGCGACGCGAGCCACCGGCAGGGAGTTCCTTCGCGATGAGCGCCAGCGCAATCAGCCCGTCTGCGATGCGCCGCTCGCGCGCCGTTGACGCCTCGGTGCTGATCCTGCAGAAGCAGCTCTGGATCTGGCCGCTCGTGGCGGCGGTCGTGCTGACGCTGGTGGCCATTTGGGTTCGCCGCAACGTCGAACGGACGATTCAGGCGAATATGGCCAGCGACCTGCAGGCCGTGCTCTCGGCCAACGTCACGGCGCTTGACCTCTGGAACGAGATGCAGCAATCCATCGGTCGCACGGTGGCTCAGGATCCCGAATTGGAGGTATTTGCCAGCAAACTGGAGTCCCTGGCAATCGCGACCGACAATCCAGCCGCGATCGAGTTAGCCCTACTGAACTCGCCCTTGCAAGGGGAACTGCGGGAGGTCCTCGCCCCGGTCCTCCACGAACACCATTATCGCGGCTACCTGCTGACCAGCACCGCGGGGCGGATACTCGCGTCCGACTCGGTCGAAATGATCGGCAAAGTGGTCCCGCAGTCGGTGCGGAATATGTTTCAGGGGGTGTTTGCCGGCAAGGCGATCGTCTCGCGTCCCGTGGCCAGTTCAATCGCGATTGCCGACACGGACGATTCCGTGCGGGCAGGAGTGCCGACGATGTTTGTCGCGGCCCCGATCCGCGATTCGCAGGACAAGATTATCGCCGTCCTGGCGCTGCGGATCGATCCGCGGCGCGATTTCACGCGGATCCTCGCCACCGCCCGCATTGGCGCTTCGGGCGAAACGTACGCCTTCGATCGAAGCGGGCTCTTGCTCTCGCAAAGCCGTTTTGACGAGACGCTCAAGGACGTGGGGTTATTGCCGGATCGTGCCGAAGCGCATTCGATCCTCAATCTCACGCTTAAGGATCCGGGGGTCGATCTCACCAGCGGTCGGCGCGCCTCCGGACGGCGGGCGGAGATGCCCCTGACGCGCATGGCTCAGTCCGCGACTGCGGGAGAGACCGCTTACGACGTCCAGGGCTATCGCGATTACCGCGGGGTGCCGGTGATCGGCGCTTGGACCTGGCTCCCCCAGCACGATTTCGGGGTGGCGACCGAAATCGACGTGAGCGAGGCCTTCGGGCCCCTCTACGTCTTGCGCATCGCCTTCTGGGGATTGTTCTCGCTGTTGGCCCTCAGCGCCCTGGCGATCTTCATCTTCACGCTGATCCTGGCGCGCATGCAGCGGGCGGCGCGGCGCGCAGCGCTCGATCTCAAGCGGTTGGGGCAGTATTCGCTTGACGAGAAGATCGGCGCCGGCGGAATGGGCGTGGTCTACAAGGGGCACCATGCCATGCTCCGCCGCCCGACGGCGATCAAACTGCTCGACGTCGATAAGGTCACCGATGCCGCGGTCGCCCGCTTCGAGCGCGAAGTGCAGCTCACCTGCCAGCTCACCCATCCCAATACCATCGCAATCTACGACTACGGCCGCACGGACGAAGGGGTTTTTTACTACGCCATGGAATACCTCGATGGGCTGAGCCTGGAGAAGCTTGTCGAGGTCGACGGGCCCCAGCCCGAGGGGCGCGTGATTCAGATTCTCGCGCAGATCTGCGGCTCGCTGGCCGAGGCCCATGCGCTGGGATTGATCCACCGCGACATCAAGCCCGCCAACGTGCTGCTCAACCAGCGCGGCGGAATGTTCGACGTGGTCAAGGTTCTCGACTTCGGGCTGGTGAAGGCAATCGACGGCTCGCAACAAGCGCAGCTCA
This sequence comes from Planctomycetaceae bacterium, assembly GCA_016793185.1. Lineage (GTDB taxonomy): Bacteria > Planctomycetota > Planctomycetia > Pirellulales > JAEUIK01 > JAEUIK01. The sequence continues at coordinate 2,310 of JAEUIK010000016.1, forward strand.
CGGCGACGGATTCGATGGCCGGCACGCCGCTTTACATGGCGCCCGAGGCAATCCAGTCGCCACAGGAAGTTGGCCCGGCCGCCGATCTCTACGCGGTGGGCTCGGTCGGTTATTTTCTTTTGACCGGCACGCCGCCGTTTCGCGGCGAGAGTATGGTGGAGATCTGCCGGCGGCAGGTTTCGGACGCCCCCGAGCCTCCTTCACGGCGGTTGGGGCGACCTGTCGCACCGGATCTGGAGGCGATCCTGCTCCAATGCCTGGCCAAGAGTCCCGCCGAGCGCCCCGCTTCGGCACAAGTCCTGGCCGAAGCGCTTTTGGGCTGCGGTAGCGCCGGGTCGTGGACCATCCAACTGGCCGAAGATTGGTGGCGGCGACACGGCCCGATCGCCCCTGCCGACACAACGATTGAGGCGGCGCAGCCGACGCAGGCCCAGCTCAAATCGACTTCGACGCTGGTCGAACGCTCATCCGCCCTGGGGAGCTAGCCGGCGCGCCTGCCCCGAACGAGCCGGGAGCTATCGCCCACCGACGATCGTGAAGGCGGCTTCCGATCCCGCGGGCTTGTCGATCAAAACACGCAGCCCCGGCGAGTTCCGTTGCGGCAGATCGACGCGCAAATAAAGCTTGTGCGCTCCCGGCGCGACCGCAACGCTTGCCGAACTGCTCGACGCGGAAAGCTCGAGCGGCTGTTCATCGAGCCAGGCCGAAATGCCGCGCGAGTCTTCGAGTTTGACTTCGAGCGGGCCGGCCGCCGTCACTTCGAATTCCGCCTGCAGGAAAAGGACTTCGGGTCGTGCTCCGCCGGTCGCGGGTGCACTGCCGCGCTCCGCCAGTTCGTCCAACGGAAGCACGCCGCGCACTTGGGCATAAGCGGGGGACCAGTCGCTCTCGGCGGCCGTCAGTAGAGATTCGGGCAACTGTCTGCCGGCGGCCGTCCGTGCGGCGTCGGCGGCTAGTGCCGGAGACAAGACCCGCCAGCGCTGCACCGTCGGCTGCGAACGCACCTCGTAGTCGCCGGGCCGACCCAGCGCCGAGACGAAGCGCACGAGGTCGAGGAACTCCTGCCGCGTGAGGAAGCCCGCCAACCCCTTGGGCATCAGGGACTTGCCCTCGACTTCTTCGACGACGTCGGCGACCGGAATCGTTACCTTGTCGCCCGTCGCCTCCTTGATGACGATACGCTGGTCGTCTCGGTCCGCGACGATTCCCTGATAGATCTTGCCGTCGTCCGTAATGATGCTGCGGGTGATGTAGTTCTCTTTGATCGAGAGGTCGGGGTTGAGGATCGATGTGATGATGTAGTCGGGCGGAGACGTTGAGCCGACCGGGCTGAGGTCCGGGCCGACGTCTCCGCCGGCGCCGCTCAGAGCGTGGCACTTGAAGCAGCTCAGGTCGGCGCGGCGAAAAATCTGCTCGCCGCGCTGAGGATCCCCTTGGGCCCAGACCTCGGCCGCGAGCCGCTTGAGCTGTTCGGCGTCGAGCTGCGGAGGATCGGCATTCAGGCCCGCGGCGGCGCTCAACACAGCGGCCAGCGCCGCGTCGCTGCGCCCGGCTGCGTACAGATGCCTCAGCGCCAGCTTGGCGGCGTCGGGGGGGAGCGTGAGCTTGGCGAGCTCGGCGGCGAGCAGGTCCGTCGCGCCTTGCCGCACGAGAAACGGAGCGAGCAAGCTGGCCGTGTCGTCGCCCGACACCCCCTCCGCCAGCAGGGCCGCGGA
>JAEUIK010000020.1 GCA_016793185.1 Planctomycetaceae bacterium
CTACCTGATCGATCGGGCCCGCGACGACCGGGAACGGGCGTACCTGATCAATCGCCAGCTCGACGAACTGCGCGGCACGATCCTCCGCCAGACCATGTTTGCCGAGTTCGAGAAGATCACCCACGCCATGGCCGAAGCCAACGAGCCCCTCACGGTGGCAAGCTTTTCGAAGGTCTACCGCGGACTGCTGGAACAGTACTTCGGGCCGAACTTCGTGCTCGACGAGGAGCTCTCGCTGGAGTGCTTCCGCATCCCGCACTTCTATCGGGCGTTTTACGTGTACAAGTACGCAACGGGCCTCTCGGCGGCCATCGCCCTGGCCGAGCGCGTTACCCAGGGGGGCAAACGCGAGCTCGACGACTACCTCGGCTTCCTCCGCGGCGGCTGCTCGAAGTTCCCGCTCGACTTGCTCCGCGGCGCGGGCGTCGATATGGAAAAGCCCGAGCCAGTCGATACCGCGCTCGCCCACTTCACCGAATTGGTCGACGAGTTGGATCGGCTGTTGTAGCGAAAATGCCCGAGCAGAACGCGCCCCGGCGAAGTCGCCAGCCAATCCAGTGACAACCGCCTGCGCGTCAACTATCCTCCCCTAGGTACTCTCTTCGTGCCCTTCGTGCCTCTGTGGTTAATCCTCCTTGCCTTGATCGGACCTCGCCATGCAACTCGGACTCGTCACGTATATGTGGGGCGCCGATTGGGACTTGCCCACGCTGTTGAAGAACTGCGAGGAGACGGGCTTTGCCGGGGTCGAGCTCCGCAGCGGCCACAAGCATGGGGTTGAGCCCGCGCTCGATGCTGCCGCGCGCAAAGAAGTCGCCAAACAGTTTGTCGACAGTCCCGTCGAGCTGGTCGGACTCGGAAGCGCGTGCGAGTTTCACTCGCCCGACCCGGCCGTCCTCAAGAAGAACCTCGACGAGGCCAAGAGCTTCATCCAGCTCTGCCACGACCTGGGAGGGACGGGCGTGAAAGTCCGCCCGAACGGGTTGCCCCAGGAGGTGCCGGTCGAGAAAACGCTCGCACAGATCGGCGCCGCGATGCAGGAGTTAGCGGCCTTCGGCGAAGGTTACGGCGTTGCCATCCGGCTCGAGGTGCATGGCAAAGGGACCTCTTCGCTCCCGCATATCAAGACGATCATGGACGCCGCGCCGCATCCCGGCGCCACCGTCTGCTGGAACTGCAACGGCGAGGACCTGGCCGGCGCGGGGCTCGATGCCAACTTCCGGCTGGTGCAGAACCGGCTCGGGACGATCCACATTCACGACCTGGTGAGCGATTATCCCTGGCCGCGCCTCTTCGAGCTACTCAAAGAAGCGAAGTTCGACGGCTGGACGCTGCTGGAAGAAGGGAACAAGACGGCCGACCCGATCCGGGTCATGAAGTACTACCGCCGGGTGTGGGAGCAACTGGCGCGATAACACGTCTGTAGTCGGGGTCTGTGACCCCGACCTGCTTGTCGGTCGCTGGCCTGCGCGCGGTCGACTTGTCAACGAGTCCGATACCGCGTCGGCAGTGGGGATCGGCCTCACAGAGGCCGACTACAGAATGCCCCGCCTCGCTGAGGCCTGCTCCAGACGCGGGGTCCGTTCACGCCAGTTCTTGGAGCGCCTCGAGCACCTGGTCGTCGTGGCCGTCGACGCTCACCTTCTTCCAGACCTTGGCGACCTTGCCGGCGGCGTCGATCAGGTAGGTCGAGCGCTGAATGCCCATCGACTTCTTGCCATACATGTTCTTTTCGCGCCAGGCGCCGTACCTTTCGGCCACTTTGTGATCGACGTCGGCCAGCAGCGGGAAGTTCAGCTTGTACTTGTCGCGAAACTTGTCGTGGCTGGCGACGTCGTCAGTGCTGACCCCGAGGACCTGGGCCCCGAGTTTGGCCAGGGCTTTGCTCTGGTCGCGAAAGGCGCACGCCTCCTTGGTGCAGCCCGGCGTGTCGTCCCGCGGATAGAAGTACAATACGACCGGCGACCCCTTCAGGGCCGAGAGCTTGATCTTGCCGCCACCGTCGCTGGGGAGGGTGAAATCGGGCGCCTTTTCTCCCACTTCGATCCAGTCGCTCATCGGCCTGTGCTCCTCGGACAAGATTTGACGTCGCATTCCCACCGTGGGCAGGCCACGGCGGTGGGATTATACCGTCCGCGGTCTATCTGGCGACCAGACGGAACGGGGGAACCGGGGGATGACGTGCCACCCCAGGTCAGGGCTGGCCTCTGGGAGGCGGATTTGCATAGAATGGAACGAGGCCGGGGGGCCGACGCGGGAAGCGACACGCGGGCCCTCGGCGCCCCGTCGCCGGGAAACCCATCGCGGAGGAACTCGCCATTAGCCACGCCGTTGCTTCGGTCAGCAGCACGTCGAACAGTCTTCCCTTCGCCCTGGCGGCCGCGCGCGTCGCCGATGAGAATCGCGGCCGCGATATCGTGATTCTCGATCTGCGGGAGCAAACTCCCATCTTCGACTACTTCGTGATCGCCACCGGCAGCAGCCGGCGGCAACTGCACGCCATCGCTGATGAAATCGACAGCGTGCTCGACCGGCAGCTCCACCATGGCCGGATGGGCTCGGAAGGCTACGAGGGGAGCCGCTGGATCCTGCTCGACTACGGCGACATCGTTGTGCATCTGTTCGACGAGGATGCGCGCGACTACTACAACCTCGAGCAGCTCTGGGCCGGGGCCAAGCGTGTGCCGTTCGAGCCGGCCCCGCCGCAGTTGAAGGCGAAATAGGCGATTCGCCCCCCGCAACCGCGAGTTCTGCCGCGGGCCCGCTGCCGGGCCCCTTGCGGCACTTCCGGCCCAACGTGTAGTCTGCGCCCTTCCTGTGTGCCACTGGCTGCCAGCCAGTCTCTGGCGAGCGATACGCACTGGCGGACAAGCCGCCAGTGGCACACGTAGTCCTCAATCATTCCTCTCTCGATGTCATGAATATTCTCGACGAACTCCGCCAGCGATTTGCTGTGGTCCTCAAGGAAGTCGCACCCGGCGGCGAAAAGTACGTCGAACTGGTCCTCCCCAGCCAGGACGCGCGCTTCGGCGACTACCAGGCGAATGTCGCCATGCCGCTGGGAAAGCAGTTGGGCCGGCCGCCGCGCGAGATCGCCATCGAGCTGATAGCGCGCCTGGTGCAGACCGATCTCCAGACAATCTGCGAGCCCCTGACCGAGCAAGCGATCGCGGGCCCTGGATTCATCAATCTTAAACTTCGCAATGCCTGGCTGGCCGAACAGTTGCAACACGCGCTGTCCGATCCCCGCTTGGGAGTCGCCCCCGCCTCGCCCGCCAAGACCTACATCGTCGACTACTCGGCGCCGAACGTCGCCAAGCCGATGCACGTCGGTCATATCCGCTCGACGGTGATCGGGAACGCGCTGTACCGCATCCTGAAATTTCTCGGGCATCGCGTGATCGGCGACAATCACATCGGCGACTGGGGCACGCAGTTCGGGATGATCATCTACGGCTTCAAGCACTTTCGCGACGAGGCCGCATATGTCCGCCAGCCCGTCGCCGAGCTGGCGCGGCTCTATCGCCTGGTGAGCCGGCTGGTCGACTACCGTGCCACGCAGACGGAGAGCCCCAAGCTCGAAGCGCGGCTGCACGCCGCGCGGCAAGCCGCCGAAACGGCCCGTGCGCAAACGCCCGCCGAGCCGGCCGCCGCGAAGAAGGCCGCCAAGGAACAGCAACGGCTCGAGACGCGCATCAAGGAGGCGCAGGGCGAATTGGATTCGGCCCGGGCCAAAATCGCCGCGGTCGATCAAGACCCGGCGCTGGCTAACCTGGTGAGCGCGCATCCTGAGATCGCCGCCGAAGTGCTCGCCGAAACAGCCAGGCTCCATGCGGGCGACGCCGAGAACCTCCGCCTCTGGCGCGAGTTCATGCCGTACTGCCTCGAGGACATCGAGCGGATCTATCGCCGGCTGGGAGTCGAGTTCGACGAAACCCTGGGGGAGAGCTTCTACCACGACCGGCTGGCGCCGACGGTCAACGACCTGCAAGCCCGCGGACTCGCCCGCGAAAGCGAGGGAGCGCTCTGCGTGTTCCTGCCGGGGCAATCGACGCCGATGATCGTGCGGAAGCAGGACGGGGCGTTTCTCTACGCCACGACCGACCTGGCGACCATCGCCTATCGGAAAGAACGCTGGAATCCTGACGCGATCCTGTACGTGGTCGATCACCGACAAGGGCTGCACTTCGAGCAGCTGTTTGCGGCGGCGCGTGCCTGGGGCCACCAGAACGTCGAGCTGGTCCATGTCAGCTTCGGCACCGTGCTGGGGGACGACGGCCGGCCCTTCAAGACGCGCGCTGGCGACACGGTCGGCCTCGAAGGTCTGCTCGACGAGGCCGTCCGCCGGGCGCTGGCGGTCGTCGCAGCCAACGATCGCAGCGAAGCACCGCCGACGGGCGCCGAGTCCGGAGGTCGCGATTCCCACTCGACCGCCGAAACGGTGGGCATCGCGGCGCTCAAGTACGCGGATCTGGCGCAGAACCGTACCAGCGACTATGTCTTCAGCTACGACAAGATGCTGGCCATGAACGGCAATACGGCCACTTACATGCAGTACGCCTACGCCCGCGTGCGGAGCATCTTCGCCAAGGGAGAGGTCGACGTCGACGCGCTGCTGGCGAAGAATCCGACAATCACGGTCGACGAGCCTGCGGAGCGGGCCCTGGGGCTGGAGATTCTCCGCTTTTCCGAGGCATTGCAGCTGACGGTTGCCGACTATCGTCCGAATCAGCTGACGACGTATCTGTTCGAGCTGGCTAACCGCTTCTCGACATTCTTCGAAGAGTGCCCGGTGCTGAAGGCCCCGACGCCAGCCCTGCGCACGAGCCGGCTCTGTCTATGCGAGCTGACGGCGCGGACACTCCGGCAGGGGCTGGAACTGCTGGGAATCGACGTGCTGGAGCGGATGTAGCCGACGGTGCGGCAGGGATCACTTGAACCACCGCGATACAACGGCGCCACGGAAGAGAATCGCACTCGAATTCTTCTCGTAGTGTCGCGGTGTCGTAGTGGTTTACTTCCTACCCCACGATCAACACAATCATCTAGGTCCGCGCGGCTGATTCCTTGCCGCTGCCTGCGCCGGCGCCGGCGGCGACGTCGTAGCG
>JAEUIK010000076.1 GCA_016793185.1 Planctomycetaceae bacterium
CCAAAAAGCGCGTGCGCCAGTTTCGCAACATCGTCGCGCGGGTAAGATTCCTGCAGCAGAACGATGTCGGGGGCCCAACGCCCAATTTCATCCGCGGTGCGATAGCGCTCGGAACCGGTGTTGAACGAAACGACGCGCAGGAGCTTTTGCGCGGCATGCGCCTGGGTTTGTCGGGGAAGGGGATGAGTTGGGCGCAGCAGGGCGAGCGGCGTGTCGGACGATAAGCCGATGGCGAATACCCAAGTGATCGCGACCACCACACGGACGCGGCGCGACGCCTGTCGCCCTCCGACCGCCGCAAGAATCAGCCCCGGCAGCCACCAGCACCAGACCGGGAACACAGTGAGGAACGCGAGACCGTCGGGCTGAAGCCTGTGCAGGATTGTCCCGCCCACGGCAATCCCCACGGCCGCGATCAATGCCACACGATCGATGCGGCGCGCGCCTATTCCCACACCGGCACCTGCACGATCGGTTTCCGGGACTTCCGCGCCAGGAACTCGAAGAGCCTGGTCTTCTGGTCGAGGTCCATCATGGAGAGGTCGTTGTTCGTCGACCAGGTGCCTCCCCCCTTGTAATCGAGCCAGTACTCGCGGCGATTCACCAGATTGCCGTTGGGCGCCCGCAATTGGGGCGCGGTGTGCAGTTCGACGATCTCGGTGTACGGGACGGATCGCGTGCGCAGGCCGAGGAAGGATCGGAACAGCATCCGATCTTCGTAGAACACCACGTTCCAGGTCAGCGCCAACATGAATCCCAGCCAGGCGAGTGCGCCCATGATGCTGAAGAGCCAGGTGCAGCCGCGAAGCGTATCGAAGCCCGCCGCCAGACTCCCGTAGCGCATGTACTCGAGGAACCGCTCTCCGAGCAGGTAGCGGTAGAGGCCCATCCAGAGGAACATCGCCGAGGCCATGCCGAGGAACATCGCCGGCAGCGCCAGCGTTCCCCGGCTGGCCTGCAGGCAAAAGACCGCGGGCTCGAACCAGCTGGCGTGCCAGCGCGTCACGCCTTGAAAGATCAGCCACCAGACGAGAAACATGACGCCCATCAAGGGGATCGCCAGGAACCCGGCGGCGATTTCCCACTTGCGATACTGGGGGCGCAATTCCTCGATCGTCGGGCCATCGCCGCCGGGGGCCGCGGCCGGAAACTTTCGCCGCAGGTACCAGAAAAACGCCGCGAAGCCTCCCGCGAACGCGACCTCGGCCACGATCTTCATGAGCCAGTTTTGCGGCATGCCACACCTCACCCATTCTGGTCCGTCGCTTGCTACCGGCTATCAGGCATCGTACGCTAACCGCGCGTTGCCGACAGCACATCCCTTTGCACTTCGCTCCAGGAGCCGCACACCATGCCTGCGCCGCTGCACACCAGCTCGATGCTCAAGGAAGGCACCTTCGACGGTCAAACCGTCGTCATCACCGGCGGCGGTACCGGTCTGGGGCGATCGATGGGGGAGTATCTGCTCAAGCTGGGGGCCAACCTGGTGATCGGCGGCCGGCGCCAGGAAGTGATTGAGGCCACCGCCGCCGAATTGGCCCAGGCGTCGGGGGGGCAGGTGCTGGGCGTGCAGTGCGACGTGCGGCAGCCCGAGCACGTCGAGGCGATGTTGGCCGCGGCGGTCAAGAAATTCGGCCGCGTCACCGGCCTGGTCAATAACGCGGCTGGCAACTTCATTTGCCCCACCGAGCGGCTCAGCTACAACGCCTTCAACACCGTCGTCGATATCGTGCTCAAGGGCTCGTACAATTGCACGCTCGCCTTCGGCAAGTACTGGATCAAGGAGAAGATCCCCGCCTCCATCCTCAACATCAGCACGACCTATGCCTGGACCGGCTCGGGCTATGTCGTGCCGTCGGCCGTGGCCAAGGCGGGCGTGTTGATCATGACCCGCTCGCTCGCCAGCGAATGGGGCAAGTATCGGATCCGCATCAACTGCATCGCCCCGGGACCGTTCCCGACCGAGGGGGCCTGGTCGCGGCTCATGCCGCCGCAACTGGAAGAGACCTTCGACGTGAAGAAGAAGATCCCGTTGCAGCGCAACGGCGAGCACCAGGAACTGGCCAACCTCGCGGCCTACCTGCTCAGCGATTACGCGGCCTACATCACCGGCGACGTCATCACCATCGACGGCGGCGAGTGGCTCCGCGGGGCAGGCGAGTTCAACGGGCTGGAACAGGTGACCCACGAAGAATGGGACCTGCTGCAAGCGGCGATGAAGCCCAAGAAGTGAGCTGCTGCCCGGTGCAAGCGCGACCTACGCGTGCGCCAGTTGCCGCTCGAGCGCTTTGCGGACGCCGGTGTAGCCGAGCTGGGCCTTCAGGCAGGTCTGGCGAAACGACTCCGGGCGCGAAACGCCGTGCAGCCGGAACGTCTCGATCTGTCCCTTGCGGAAGATCATGTCGCCGGCCGAGAACCACTCCTGGCCCGGTTGCACGACAATTTCAATCGAATCGAAATCATCGAGCGCCACCCAGCGCTCGTCGCGCCGCTGCATTCCCTTTTGAATGATCACCCGGCGGTTCGTCAGCCGATAGCGGCGGCAGCCCCAGGGACGCAGGTCCCAAAAGTACAGGGCCAGTGCCAAGGGGATCGACGCCAGCGCGATCAACTTGCCGAGGGTGAACATTCCGAATCCGCCCGGAGTCTGATACGCCCGACCCAGAGCGCGGCCGATGGGGTTGGAGCCCATCGTGGGCCACACGGTCATGATGGTCACTTCGGCCTGCTCGGGGGGAGTCACGCCTGCGATCGCTTGAGTCATGGATTTCCCTGAGTCGACGATAACTTGCTCGCCCGGCTCGACTTGTCGCACCGGCGAAAGTTCGGCAACGCATGCGAAGCTAGACTGACGAAGGTAGCAAACCCGCCGGCGGGATGCTAGACGCCGAGTCGCGACTCCGGGGCCCGCCGCGGCTGCCGCGGGGTCGGGTAGACCGGCCAACCGCCCGGCTGCTAGAGTCGAAGTTGGCGGCGGGAGGCGCGAGCAGCGTGTGCCCCCGGCACCGGCCGCCGGAGGAATCGCGGAAATGGCGGATCACCCACCCCCGAACCCGACGACGTCGGATCTCGCGTCCGCCTCACCCGGTCGCCTGGCGCTTGCCTGGATACGGCTCAAGCCGGTAGCT
>JAEUIK010000139.1 GCA_016793185.1 Planctomycetaceae bacterium
TTGCTGGCCGTGCAGATCTCGAGCTGGTGGTATCCCACGCCTGACGCCTGCGGGTACGTCTCGATTGCCCGCAGCTTGGCGCAGGGTGGACCCGCGACGAACCTCGGCTCGGCGCAACTCTGGTATTCGCCCGGTTATCCGCTGTTGTTGGCGCCGTTGTTCTGGTTGAGCGAGCGTCCCTTCCTGCTGATCTCGATCCTGCACTGGCTGCTGGCGACCGGCTTCCTGCTGGGCTGTTACCGCTGGGTGCGGCAGGTGACTCCCGAGGCAGCGGTGGTGGTCAGTGGGTTAGCGGTCGTGAATCTCGGAGTCTGGGTGCACTTCCGGCGCCCTCTCAGCGAGATCGCCTTCATGTGCGTGGCGATCTGGGGCGCAACTTGGCTCTCGACCCTGCGACAACAGACCCTGGCCGGGCAACCGCGCATGCGCACGGCGCTGGCAGCTGGCCTGCTTATCGCGGCCGCCTGCCTGATCCGCCATGCAGGGTTCGCCCTGGCCTGCGGATTTGGCCTGGCGGCGCTCTGCGACCTTTTGCAGCGACGCGTCCCTTGGGTCCGCACCGGGTGGACGCTGGCCGTGATCACGCTTCCCGCGGTCGTCGCCCTGGCCAGCGTGATGCATTACGAAGCGCAGACGGCCGCCCGGCTCCAAGCAGGAACCTACCTGAGTCGCGTCGACGATCCGGGCCTCAGCTTCGGCGACCAGCTCCTGGAAGGCATCCGCCTGCGGATCAGCGATACGGGGCAAGTGTTGCTCCCCTTCATGTTCAAGTCGTACGCCGACGACTTCGAGTGGCTCGATATCAACATTGTCATCTACGTGCTGTTCGCGGCGCTGCTCGCCTGGGGTTGGTGGCGCGTTGTCCGCCGCACGCGGGATATCCTGGCCTTGGCGTTTCCCTTTTACATGGCGCTCTATGTCACCTGGGCGATGCAGGCCGGGGGTCGCTTCCTGGTTCCCCTGATCGGCCTGCTGATGGTTTGCCTGTGGGAGGCGCTGGGGCGCTTCGCGCCGCAGCGCGCGACGATCTTTGCCGGCCTGCTGGTCGCGCATACCATCGCGGCGGTCGGCTATTGGGTGGGAGTCGAGCTCCCCCGCGGTCGCGACGTCGCCCGGACCTGGCCCGCGGCAGAGCGCCTGGCGCTCAAGGTTCGCGATCGCGCCGATCGGGGCGTGATCCTGGCCTGCCCCGAGTCGACGCAGTACCTGCTCGAATTCCTGCTCGACCGCCGCGTGCCGATTGCCCGGCCCACGGCCGACGTGGATCCGGCGGCCGATCCCAACAAGGCGTCGCGCCCGTTGACCGAGGCCGAATGGGTGGTCGCTCCGACCAAGTTGCAGGTCCCAGCCGGTTTCGAAGTTGCCGCCACGACCGACGGCTACGCGCTGTGGACCCGGACTGGCTCCGGTTCGAGCCCTGCTGAGGTAATCGGCGCGCGTTCGGCCGTTCCGGATTCGGACGCGCCCGGTCCGCGCTAGCCGGCGGCGGCAACCGCCGACGACCTTCACTCGACGCGGAACTCGTAGCGGCCGCCGTTTTGGGGATCGTGCTCGTCGAAGGCGCCGGGCCCCTCCTGCCAGAGCGTGAACTCCACGGCATACTTTCGGCCCGGCCGACGTAATTCGAGATACGTCGTGATGGTGCGCGTTTCGCCCGGCGGAATCTCTTGATCGAGCAGCACCGCATGGCGCGCGAGAAAGCGGGGGGACTGGTAGGAGGCGTCGTACAAGCGGTACTGCAGCCAGATCTCGCGCGGGGCGTGTCCCGGGTGCCAGGTGACGTCGGTCAGGTTGGTGACGGCGACCGCAACGGGCCGGAGCTCGCGGTGGACCGCGTTCCAGATCCCATCGTAACGACGGCGGCAGACCGGCGCGGCGTCGATCCAGGCGATGCGGCAGCGCGGCTCGTTGAGGAGCGAATTCGTGGGGGCCTCGGGGGGCAGAAGGGGGATGCCCTCCCGCTCGTGCACCAGCTCGCGCGCGACGATGACCGAGCTCGCCAGGCGGGTTTCGGCGGTCAGCGTCACACCGAGTAAGGCCTGCAAGGCCACGACCGCTGGCAAGAAGATCGACTTGTCGAACGGCATCAACAACAGCCCCAGCACGATCGAGACGTTCATGATGCGCGTGCTCCCCTGATACTCGAGCCATTGGGCAGGTCCCAGGCTCGCGCACATCAGCACGTAGGGAATCGCGCACACGAGCGCCCAGGGAAGGCGGCGCACGTTCGCCGCCAATCCGACGATCGCGACCAGCAGCATCGCCGCGGTGGCGACCGCCGGCCAGGCCTGCGTCCAATTGCCCGTCGCGACAAAGCCCGCGACCGCCTTGTACATGGCGTAGAACGGGTAACTCGTGAAACCCGGCGCTTCGCGCGAGGCGAACGGCGATTGATCAAAGTGGAGTGAGAGGTAAAGCATCCAGCCGAGCATGACGGCGCCGGGCGCCGCGGTCAGGGCGACGCGCTGCCAGTAGCCGCTCACGTCGCGCCAGGGAAACCGCTGGCAGGCCGTGACCACGAAAACGCCGGCTGCCACCAGTGCGTACATCTCGCGCGTCAGCAGCAGCAACACCGCGAGCGGCAGATAGACCCACAGCCTCCGCGCCAACAGCGCCAGCATCATCAGCACGAACAGCGCGTCGGCCGGCGCATCGAGCAGTCCCCGGCAGAGCGACTGCAGCGTCCCAATCGAAAGCAGCCAACCCAGCGCCAGCGCCGTGCGGAGCTGATGAATCAACAGCCAGTAGACAAGGCCGCCGAAGCCGGCCGCCGTGAGCCCCAGGTTGAGCGTGTGAAACAACATCGGCGGCGTGAGGTCGTAGCCGAGCAGCGTCGCCAGCCCGCCGGCCAAGGCGGGAATCCCGATCCGCTGGTAGCGATAGACGACGTTGTCGAGATGCGCCGCGGCATCGTACCACCCGAGCAGGTCGTTCGAGATCGTGTAGTAGAGCTGGCCGTCGTAGCCGATCTGACTGACGGGGCGATAGCCGGCCGCGGCTTCGCGCAGGCCCACGCCGAGTGCATCGCCCGGCAGGAAGGCTCGATGCGCATCTCCCTCGAGGTCACGGTGCACGAAGGCCAGGAACAGCAGTTCGAGCACGATCCAGGCGACGATACCGGCCGCGACGGCCTTGACCAAGGCGGCCCGCTCGAACCAAAGGTGCGGCGCGGCCGAGGGGGCCAAGGACGGTTCGGCAGCCTCCGCCGGGCGGTGCGCGAGCGGGAAGTGCGGCCCCGTCGCGCGTGGATGTGTCGTCGCCGATTCGCTGCCGGTCTTCATCGAACGTCCTTGCGCGACTCAGAGCCCACACATCCTGGTGCAGGCCGCGGAAAATAGGAGAATCCCCGAGCCCAAGCAAGAGCAAAACGCTAGCAGGAGCGCCATGCGCGCACCGCTAGCAAAAGGTACCGCGGAGTGTCGAATGCCGGCGGGCGGCCCGGCAGCCACGAGGGCGGTCTTGCGCCGCTCAGGTCGAGCCGTTACCTCGGCCCGCGGCCGCGTCGGGCGCGGCCGACACGAGCTGCCCCTTCCCGACCTTCGAGATCACGAACCGCAACTTGCCCGACTCGGTGCGGGGGATGCGTTCGGTGTATTCCACGCGGATCGTCGCCTGATCGCCCACGCGCTTCTGGAACTCTTCGAGCAGCTGGCTCTCGTCCGAGCTGCCATAGCGCGGATTCTTGACGACGCGCACCGTGATCTGCCCCGGCTCCTCCTGGACGATCTGCGCCTCGCGAATCGCCGTCATGTCCTTGAAGACGTGGTCCATCCGGCCCAGGCGGGCGCCGTTGCGCAGGATGACGTAGTCCTCCTGCCGACCGTCGACTCGGCGCACGATCCTGCCGGGCAGTCCGCAGTCGCAGGTATCACCCGCATCCCAATCGACGACGTCCCCGACCTCGTAGCGCACCAGCGGAGTCGCGAGATTGGAGAAATTCGTGCCGACGACGCGATAGCCGCCCTGCGGCAAGGGCAAGAATTCGACCGCGGCAAAGTCCTCGTCCACGTGCAGCTTGCCCCGAGGGCATTGCGAGAAGTTCGCAACGGCTTCGGCCATGCCATAGTGCTGGATCGGGCGCACGCCCAAGGTTCGCTCGATCACGTCGATTTGCCGGGGGAGCAAGTTCTCGGCGCCCGTCGTGATCCAGCGGAGATCGTAGCCAAGCGACTCGCGCCGCTCGTCGAGGTATCCCGCCAGCAGCGCCAGCAGCGACGGATAGCCGTGCAGCCACGGGGGCTGTCGCTGCCGGAGCAGCGACACGTACGTTTCCAGCGTCGCGGGCCCCATGTGATAGCCGCTGAAAAGAATCTGCCGTCCCGGAAAGTTGTAGCGCCAATAGGGGGGCCGCTTCTGGGCCAGGGGAACTACCGACCGCCCCGCGAAGTAGCCTTGCCACGTGTTTTGGCCCAGCCCGTGCCACTGCCGATAGCGCGACCAGACCGCCCATTGCTCGTGGACCGCGGCCGTGGTGACCGCGAACCGCAGCCCGCCGCCGGTCGTGCCGCTGGTGTGCATCGGCACGCGTTCGCGCGGGCGGATCGATTCCGAGAGCAGCTCGGTGTCCTGGCCCTGCACGATCGCCTTGGTGAGCACCGGCAAGCCCGCCAGGTCGCTGAGCGTGCGGACGCGTTCGGGCTGGAAGCCCGCCTCGGCAAAGAGCCGGCGATAATAGGGAACCGTTTCGGCGCAGTGCACGAGAAACGAACGCAGGCGCTGATCACGAAACTCCAGCACGCGGTCGGTCGACCACTGCGCGCGCTTCTTGACTTGCCGCAATTGCTCGAGAAAGCTCGGGCCGAACCGCGAGCGCTGGATGCGCCAGCCCATGATGTTGCACACAAAGTTCTGTGCCAACGTGGGCATCTGGAGGTAGACCGCCTCGAGATTCATGCGCCTAGCGCCTCGACGTGTCCAACCCAGCCGAAATGAGGAGCAGCGGCCAACGACTCGCCTTGCCGGGCGATCTCGCCCAGCGCGCCGTTCCAGGCCGCGACATTGCTCTGGCACTCGATCGTCCGCCAATCTCCCGCGACTAAGGGAAAGCCGCGCGCACAAAAAGCGTTCTTCACCAGGGGGAGCCGCGCCACGTCGAAACCCATCAGCACGGCCGCGCACGCGTCGACCACGGCCGGATTGCTGCCGAACAGGATCACGCGTGAATCGAAGGGATCGGGATTCATCGGACCATCTCCCTGGCCGCCGATCACTCCATCGACAAACGAGAGATAAGTCTTGCGCTGCGTGAGCGCCGCGGGGCGAAACGTGCCGTCGATCTGCCCATAGAGCACGATCTTGTTGAGATCGAGGCACATCCGCCAGGTCGTATCGTTGCCGTACCAATTGCCGCTGCGCACGACCTGCGAGGTATCACCGAAGACCTTCTTGCCCGCCTTGCGCGCCCGCCGCAACAGCCAGGTGCCGACGCCGGGGAGCCGCGTGGCGACCTTCCGCAGCGTCGCGGCCGAATGGTGTTCGATTTTCCGTTTGAGCGACAGCTCGGGATACTGGTCGCCTCCCAGGCGGGCCGGCCCCGTCGTGTGGTGCGGCAGCCAGTTCTTATCGCCATTGACGCCAACTAGGTTTTTCAGGTTGACGGTGATGCCCGTCTTCTTGTGCGTCTTGAGCTTGGGCAGATTGATGAACACGTCGCAGGCGATCGCCGAGCCTGAGATCAGGTACTCGTGCCGCCCGCCGGTGTGATGACGGTTCACTTCACCCTCGTCGTAGTCGGCGCCGTAGTAACGCCCCGCGCCGCGGTGTCCGACGAACTCGCTGCGGTCCCCGAGGTCGAAGGCCAGGTAGCCGTGGGGGTCGCCCGGCAACTGACGGCGGGCGACGATCACCTCCTCGACGTTGGTCCATTCCTCCTTGCGGAGATCGGCCAGCTCGAGATCCAGCCCCCGCGCGCGGAAGTGCTGCTGC
>JAEUIK010000205.1 GCA_016793185.1 Planctomycetaceae bacterium
ACCACGCGTTCGACGGCCCAGGGCTGCTCAATGAAATCGGGCGTCAACACCTCGACGGCGGCGCCGGTCGCCTGCCGCACGGCCAGGATCGTCTGGTAGAAATGCTCGGCGCCCCCATCGGGCAGGTCATCGCGGGTGACCGACGTGATCACGACGTGCTGGAGCCCGAGGCGCCGGGCCGCCTCGGCCACGCGCTGCGGCTCGTCGAGTTCGAGCGGGGCTGTTTTTCCCTTCGCGACCGAACAGAATCCGCAGGGACGCGTGCAGACGTTTCCCAGAATCATGAACGTCGCGGTCTTCTGCGCGTAACACTCCATCCGGTTCGGGCATTTGGCGTTGTCGCAAACGGTTTCGAGCCGCAGCTCCTCGAGCAGCCGGGCGGTGAAGTGATTGGCATTCCCCAACGGTACGTTGCGCTTGAGCCAGCGCGGCAGCCGGGGCGCAGGCGCCGCCGACTCGGGACGTGACACGATCGGCAATGAACTCAACAAATCACCCGACACGGCGTGCTCCTCGCGCGGGCCGATAACCGCTGGCGCGCAGCCAGGGATGCCCCGTATAAATATGCCAGCGCTGGCAGTCGAAAGCCGCCGCCAGGGCGGGCACGAGCCGCGTCCGCAGGTCGGTCATCTTCACCACTTGTTGCCGCTCGACGGCCAGCGAACTCAGCGGAGTTCCGCTGACGGGATCAAGCACTTTGCGAACCAAGTCCATCGGTGGCGCCACGTTGATCCAAGCGCCGTGCAGCGAGACCCAGTTGCGGACCGCCACGCCCAGCGAGACCAATTGCCCACTCCGGCCCCAGATGCCGGGCCGGCCAGGCGTGTGCGCAAGGGTCATGCGAAAACCGGCGAGGGCCTCGCCCAGGCCCTGCTGGAACCGCTCGAGATAGGCCCCGACGCTCCAGCCAAACTGCTCCAGCGGCGCGAGGGGATAGACCGCCAGTTGTCCGGGGGCGTGGACCAGGCAGCCGCCCCCGCGGGCGACCCATTGCACGTCGAGCCGGTGGCTGAGCAACTCCTCGCGACTGAACAGGATCTGCCGGCGCGATCCTTCGCGACCGACGGTGACCACCGGCGGATGCTCGCACAGCAACAACGCGATCCGGGGTTCGGTCGCACCGCGCGCCTCGAAGGCCAGCCGCTGTTGCAGCGCCAGGCAAGCGTTGTACTCAACGGTTCCCAGCAGGTAGGCCTCGAGCACGCCAGCGCGTAGCATCCCCGCATGGGGGCGCCCATGTTCAGGTTGGTTCGCGGGGCGTAACATAGGGGTTCCCGAGGTGGCGCCGGCCCCGGCGACCAGGCGCAGCGCGGCGGGGAACGTTGCGGCAAATCCACGCGCAACGGACGCATTTCCATAACTCTAGCAGGCCGCCCCAGCAGGGCAAAGGTGGGGCGTGCCCCGGCCTGCACGACATCGCCCCGCGACGACGGGGCCCAGGGGATTCTCGGCGCCATGGCCAAACCGGGTAAGAAAAAATCCGACGACGATTCCCCCAACGACAAGCTGATCGCGCAGAACCGTAAGGCGCGCCACGAGTACGAGGTGCTCGAGACCCTCGAGTGCGGCATCGTCCTGGTCGGCAGCGAGGTGAAGAGCCTGCGGGCGGGAAAGCTCTCGCTCGACGAAGCGTACGGCCGCGTCAAAGGGGGCGAAGTCTGGCTGGTGGGCTGCGATATCGCCGAATACGTGCAGGCCAACCGCTTCAACCACGATCCGCGCCGGCCCCGCAAGCTCCTGATGCACCGCCGCGAGATCTTGCGCTTCGCCAATCGGGCCTACGAGAAAGGGCTGACGCTCGTCCCGCTGAAGATGTACTTCAAGGGAGGACGAGCCAAGCTGCTCTTGGGGATGTGCCGCGGCAAGAAGCTGCACGACAAGCGCGAGGCCATGAAAAAGGCCGACACCAAGCGCGACATTGCGCGAGCGCTCCGCCGCGGCGAATAATCGCTCCGCCAGCGCGGCCGCAGCTCGACTTGCAGCGCGCGGCGCTGGGCAGGCTGCGGCCGGTCCGTCTACTTCCGATACGGCGACCATTGAGGCCGCTTCTTCGGAGCTGGACGTGGCTCGTCCTTCGTCGCCTGGGCGACATGCGACGGGCCGCGGTTGCCCGGGGCAGGCTCGATGGCGAGACGCTCGCCACGCGTCTCGGCCACGGTTCGGGCGGGGCCCTCTGGTTCGGGAGGGGCCAGCGTCGGTTCGCCGGACTGGGGCGCGGTACGGGTTTGGGCCGTCGGCGCCGCTACCGCTCCGCTCGAAACGGCCACGTCGCGCACCACGACGGCCCCCTGCGGTAATTCGATCGCCGGACCTTCATCCGTCGCGGCGGAGTTCGCCACCGGCACCCAGCCGCCGTCGCCTCCGCCCCCGGGGGGCTCGATCTTCAGCTCGCGATCGACGATCAGCTTACGACCATCGGCCGCCACAAAGCGAACGAACAAGTGCAGATCGCTGTGCTGCGGCGCATCCCCCGGCCAGGGAAGCGCCAGCTGCAGGCCGCGGCCGAACTGCCGGCTGCGGAACTTATGCTCGAGCTCCTGCGACGTGATGTCCCAGCGCGCAACTCGCGCGGCTTCGCCTTCCAAAGCCGGATCGAGCACGACGATCGAAATCTCGCCGAGCGCCGGCACGATCTGATTCTTCGGATTGCGCGGCTCGACCACGACCATGATTCCCTCGTCGCCGTTGCGCTGGTCGCGGTTCATCCCGCCAGTCAGCATTTTGTTCAGAGTGATCTCGGTGACTTCCAGATCGTGAACCGGATCGGCAACCGGGGGTTCTTCGTTGGCGGCCGCAACTCGGTCCAGCATCTGCTGAATTCCCCGTCCACTCTGGGCGCGCGGCGCCTGGTGCGCCGCGAGCATGGTACCCGAGTCGGCCGCCCGCGCGGCGCCGCTTTGCGGGTTGATCGGCGTCAGCTCGACCGGCGCTTCTTCAATCCCCGGGGCCTCTTGTGCCGCGCCTGGTGGAATTCCCTCGGGCCGGCTGCCGTCGGGAGGGGCGTATTGCGGGGGCACAAAGGGCGGGGCTTCCTGCATGTCGCCCGGGTCGAGCTCGCGGGGAAAGCCGGGCTCGCCCGTCGCCGGCAGCGAGCCGGGATCGAAGTTGGGGGTGCCGCTGG
>JAEUIK010000211.1 GCA_016793185.1 Planctomycetaceae bacterium
GCCAGTTGCCCTATACGGGCATGCCCGTGAACTTCCCGCCGGATAAGCCGGCCAGTCAGGAGCTGTACAAGGGAAGCAGTCTGGAACAGATCGAAGCGATTGTCGATTTGCTGTTGAACTACGACTCGTTCATGAAGAACAAGACTTCGATCAAACCGTTGATTCAAAAGACCCAACCCGCCGAACAGCCGGTGGGGGGCGAGTAACGCGCGCGGCGCCTCGCGGCGCGGCCGGCTCGTTCAACACTGCAGCAGAGGGAGGAACTGAACCATGAGAAACCTACTGATTGCGTCGGTCGCGGGAGCCCTGGCGGTTTGTGCCACGGCCGGCCTCGAAGCGGCCGAGTGGGGTAACCTGACGGGCAAGTTCGTGTTCGACGGCACTGCACCGGCGCCCGTCAAGCTGAAGATCGACAAGGATCCCGCTTGCTGCACGGTGAAGCATGACGACGAGTCGCTCGTGGTCGGCCCTGATGGCGGCATCGCCAACGTGGTGATCTACGTCCGTACGGCCAAGGTGCCGGTCGCCCCCGAGTACGAGGCCGACGCCAAGGCGGAGTTGAAGTTCGACAACAAGACGTGCCGCTTCGAACCGCACATACTCCCGATTCGCCTCTCGCAGACCCTCGACGTCGCCAACTCCGACAACTGCGGGCACAACACGAACGTGACGCCGCTGGGGGACCAGGCTTTCAACCAGTTGCTCGCTCCCAACAGCAATCTGAAGCACCAGTTCAAGCGTCAGCAGAACATCCCGATCAAGGTCGTCTGCAACATCCATCCCTGGATGGTCGGATACATTCTCCCCCGTGAGAATCCCTACACGGCCGTCTCGGGCGCCGATGGCTCGTTCACGCTTAAGAACCTGCCGGCTCAGGAGCTCGAGTTCCAGGTCTGGCAGGAAAAGGCGGGCTTCGTCGATACGCCCAAGTGGCCCAAGGGGAAGTTCAAGTTGAAGATCAAGGCGGGCGAGAACGACCTGGGCACCGTCAAGATTCCGGCCGCCTTGTTCAAGAAGTAAGTCGCTGAGAACCCGCGCGAGAGCGGCCGGCCTGGCCGGCGCTCTCGCGGTTTTGAGAGAATTTTCGAGAGCATCGAACCGTATGTCGCGCACCAGCCGATTCTGTTTGTTTTCGTTGGCGTCACTCTCGCTGTGGGTGGGCTGCTCGCGGACTCCGT
The DNA here is from genome assembly GCA_016793185.1 of Planctomycetaceae bacterium. Lineage (GTDB taxonomy): Bacteria > Planctomycetota > Planctomycetia > Pirellulales > JAEUIK01 > JAEUIK01. The sequence continues at coordinate 1,179 of JAEUIK010000211.1, forward strand.
TTCCGCAGCCGGCGCCGCAACTCGAAGCCGTTGCCAACCTCCGCAAGGGAGGCGAGGGGGCAGCCGTGGCCACCGAAGCCGCGGCCACCGGCACCGGTTGGGGAACGATCGTCGGCAAGTTGGCTTTCGAAGGGGATGCGCCGGCTCCGCGCATGCTCCCCACCGGCGGCAAGGACCCCACGGCCTGCCATCCCGAGGGGGTGCTCGATGACTCGCTCGTGGTCGACTCGGGCAGCAAGGGGATCAAGAACATCGTGATCTACGCCCGCAAGGTGGGGCGCGTCAACGAAGAGTACGAGGCCACGGCCGTCGAGCCGGTGGTCTTCGACCAGAAGAACTGCCAGTTCTTGAGCCATGTCGTGGCGTTGCGCACGAGCCAGCCGCTGGACATCAAGAATAGCGACCCGGTCGCGCACAACACGAGCATCACCCCGCCGGCCGACAAGGGAACCAACCCGCTCTTGCCCGCCGGCAAGGAAGAGTCGTTCAAGTTCGGCCGGCAGCAGAACGTGCCGGTGCCGGTCACCTGCAGCATCCATCCCTGGATGAAGTCCTACATTTTGCCGCGCGAGAATCCGTACTTCGCCGTGACCGACGCGCAGGGGGCCTTCAAGATCGACAAGCTCCCGGCGGGCGAGGAGATCGACTTCCAGGTCTGGCACGAGCGCGGCAACGGCAGCCAGGGGGCGCTGGTCATTCCGGGGCTCACCGACGGGCAGGGGCGCTTCAAGAAGAAGCTCGAACCCGACCAAGAGCTTGATCTGGGGGCGGTCAACGTCCCGGCAGGAAATTTCAAGTTGAATTAGCAGACGCACGGCTGCCGGCGCACAGGTTTCGACCGCCGCGGCCGCGAGGTTTACGACTCAGGACAGGTTTCCCATGAGATTCGGCAGTTATTTGCACATGGCCGCGAGACGGTTTGTGACCACCGCGGGCGCCCTGGCGATCGCCGCGGCGGGGCTCGCTCTCACCGGTTGTGGAAAGGCCCCCGAGCCGATCTTTCAGCTCAATATGCAGGGGGTGAACCTCGACACGCTGGCGGCCGAAACCGCCAAGCTCACGCCCGAGGAAAAACAGAAGGTCGAGCAGCAGCGGCAG
>JAEUIK010000250.1 GCA_016793185.1 Planctomycetaceae bacterium
GAGTACAACATCGATAAGGCAAGCTTAAAACTACAAGCACCGATTGAATTGGATTCCGATGCCTTCGTTGGCGAAGTGAGGCGGATTCGCGGTAAGAAGAATCCGCTGTCGGCGGCCGCGCTCAAGAGCCTACGCGACGAATTCGCCCGGACCATCGAACCGGCCCGAGAGCAGGCGAAGGAAGCCCTGCAGTTGGAAGGACAAGTAAGCGACTTGGTGAATGAGGCCTACGGCCTCACCCCAGATGAGATCGCACTGATGTGGAAGACGGCCCCTCCCCGAATGCCCTTACCGCCCCCGAGCATGGACTTCGCCTGAGCCGAGGGTGGTAACTCTCGACCAGGGCGTGGCGGCGAGTTCGGGTGCGTTTGTCAACAGCCCGGGGCGACTGGCCTACAGCGTCTTCAAATACTCGATCACCGCGCGCTTCTGGTCGGCGTCGAGCTCGTCGGGGAACGTGTGGCCCGCGGCGCTGTTGCCGACGTGCGTCGTGTCGTAGTACATGCGCCGCTGCCGCGAGGAGAGATTCTCGGGCACCGAGGCAAACTCTTCGACCTCGAGGCCCACTTTCGCCTGGTCGTAGCCGTTTTCGGTGCGCTTCCAGACGACGGGGCGTTCTGAGGGATTCATCACAGCCCAGAGCGTGGGGGCCGAACCGTTGTGGAAGTACGGCGCACTGGCCCAGACACCGTCGAGCGGCTGCGCCAGATAACCCTTCGATTCGATATCGACCGGGTGCTCGCCGTAGTACTGGAGCCAGCCCTTGTTGGCGGCCTCGCGGCGTTCCTTGTAGATCGCCTGGAAGCGGCGATCGTCGGTGCCGACGACGTCGAGCGGGATCACGCGATTGGGGAACTTGCCGTCCGGGCCGTAGGTGCCGTGGCACTCGGCGCAGGTCTGTTCAAAGAAGACGCGCCCCCGATTGGCCAGCTCGGCGTCGATGGCGTACGGGTACTTCGGCGGCGGCAGCTCTTCAATGTATTGATAGATATGCACGAAGTTCGGCTCGAACGAACGGAACTTCTCGTCCGAGAACATCGGCGACATCGCGAACGGCATCAATTGCCGGGGCGTCTTGGGAGCGAACGCATCGGCGTAAATCCGCGTCTTCTTCTTGAAGTTCCACCACGGCGGCGGATTCATGTCGTGGTGCAGCAGTACCTCGGGGTGGTTGGTGAAGTGCTCGCCGAGCTTGGGGTCGCGCAGTCCGGCAAACACGGGGGCAAAGATCACCGCGTTGGTGAAGCCCCGGTGGAAGTTCAAGGGGGCCTTGAACGGGCCGACCACGTCGGCGACTTGCTCGGGATCCTTGCCGCGATCCAACGCGCGGAGCTTGGCCAGGTCGGTCGAGAGCGTGGTGAGATCGACGTGCGTGTTGCCCGCGCCAGGCACCGTCTCGCCGGCCACCTTGCCGCCGTGGCACGAAAAGCAGTTGGTCACGAGATTCCCGCGGCCATCCTCGGTGTAATCGAGCGGCAGCTTCGGCACTTCGTCGCCAGGGCGCTTGGCCCAGCCGTAGCGATCGAACGTCATCTGCATCCGCTCGGCAGCGTCCGCCTTCTCGGCCCGGGCTTTTTCTTCCGCCTCCCATACCATCCAGAGCCGATCCAGGTCCTTGACCTTCATGATCGGCGTGGCCATCGGCTCGGTCATCAACAGCTCCAACCCCTTCGCGGAGCTGGGAGTAAGCCCGAGCTTGAGATCGGTGGGCGTGTTGTCGGCCGCGCGCGTCGACGTCGCGGGAAGACCTACCCCGGCCAGGGACCCGATCAACACGGCAAGCCGGCAGATCGCTGGAGCGGATCGTTTGGACATGTGCATCCCTCTCGTGGCTCGGGTCCCCACCTCGGATAGTCGACCACTTGGATCGGTGGCCAGCATGCGGCCAGGGCGAAATCTAGTTAGCATGCTTACGATTAGCATACCAGGGCAACGCCCCTCGGCAACAGAATTCCGGGCGGGAAATGCAGCCCGGGCTCCTTCCTGGCTGGCCTCGAGTGGTGAGGGCCGGTTGGTCAATCGCCGGGAGTCGCCCAAAGGTTTGTCGCCGTCAGCAGAAAATAGAGGAACTGGCGACGTTCGTAGGAGGGGACGCAGGCCACGAGCAGCGACTCTTGGTCGGGCACCTCCACGGCGAGGTCGATCCGCCAGCGCTTCAGGCGCGGCAGTTGGACGGTCGCGGGCTGGCCCTCGACGAGCGTCGTGGCGGTGTGGACTGTGTCGAGCTGCGTCAGTCGCAGGTTGGCGTCGAGCTGGATCCGGGCGGCCGTGGGGCTCTGCGTCGCGCGGAGCACCAGTTTCAGACCTTCTTCAATCACAGCGATCTTGGGCTGGTTGCCTTCTCCCGGCTGTGTCGAATGCGCGCCCACCACGAATGGGCGTTGCGTGCAATCAATCAAACTGGCCTGCTGCCCATTGAAGAGCGTGACTTTGGGGGCCGAGAGAATACTGGTCCGCCGGTCGCTCTGCAAGTTCTCGACCAGGTCGGCGGTCTGCTGGGCGTTCAACGGCAGAACCGCGAGCGGCAGATAGTCGTTGATCTCGGCTCGGGCCCGAATCGAAGGCACCGCAGAACTGTTCGGAGGGTCGAGTGCCTGATCGTCCGCGGCGGCGCCGGCATCGACATAGTGCCACTCGGCGCCGAGCGCCGAAGCGAGGTCGCGGTCGGTGGCGATGAGTCGAACCCATACGCAAACTTGCCCAAGGCCGCT
>JAEUIK010000264.1 GCA_016793185.1 Planctomycetaceae bacterium
CGAAGTAGAACGCCAATTCGCCGGTCGACGACGGGACGTCGAGCTGCACCACGGCGCCGGGACCCGACAACTCGGCCAGCACCTGCTCCTGTTCGCCCTTCAAGGGAAGCGCGAGCGCTGCGGCCCGAACTCCATCGGGCGTCGCCAGCCGCTCGCTGTTCATCAAGCGTTCCAGCACCAGTTGCGAACCATCCAGCGGTCGCTGGGCATACCAGGCCGTGGGGCCGAGACCCTCGTGCCCGGGCAACACGTTCAGGTTTCGCACGCGGATCCAGGCACCGTGATCCTGAATGCCGATCCAGCCCGACAGGGGACGGTACTTCAGCTCCGGCAGGCGCGCCGTGTTCACATGCTGCACGAGCTCGCCGTTAACCCAGGCCGTGATCAGGTATCCTTCGGCTTTGACGACGAGCCGGTTCCAATCCTCGCTGTGATCGGCCCGGGCCAGCGGTCCGACATTGCCGTAGAGCCCCATCGTCGAGGAGCGCGTCAGCGGCGCGGTCAGCGGCTCATCGAGCAGTTGCAGCTCGATGCCGTCGCCCGAGGGCCACGCGTTGCGTGCCGTGCGGATGCCGATTCCCGAATTGCCGCCCCGACGCATCTTGTATTCGCACGAAAACGTGAAGTTGGCGAACTCCTGCTCGGTGCGCAGGTAATCGCCGCTGCGGTTCAGGCAGGTGATCTCGCCATCAACGACGGGCCACGACTTGAGGCCGCGGGGCGACCACCAGCCCGTCAGGTCGACGCCGTTGAAGATCGGGCGTCCGACGGGTTCGTCCAGGCGCATGTTCGCAACGCTCGCCGCTCCTTCGGCCACGGCCAGCGTCAATCCCAACCGCATCTCGGCCGGGATCGTCGCCTTGGCCACGAGCTGGCCGTCGACAAAGAGCTGCCACGAGTCGCGCTGCCGGCGCAGGGTGGATTGGTGCCCGGTCTCGCTGGCGGGGACATTTCCGCCGGCCGAGAGCAGCTTGTTGTCGTGGAAGAGCGCGCCGCAACTATCTCCTTCGGCGATGCGCAGGTCGAGGCGCCCGTTCGCTTCGAGACAAGGAAAGGAGATCCGCAGCGCCGAACCCGGCTGCACCTGCCAGTGAAAGGTCAGGTCGAACTGCGTTCCCAGCGTCCAACTCGCCAACAGGGGAGTCGCCCGCTCGTCCCCGCTCAGGCGGCCGTCGGTATTGCTCCAGCCGACGATCGGCTGCGCGCCGTAGTCCCAGCCGTCGAGCGAGTTCCGGGTGAGCAGGCTAAGCGTGAAGGGCTCGCTGGCGCGTGCCTCGCTGCCCGCGCGCGGGAGCAATCCCAGCAGAAGAATAACAACCGACGTGACGCAGCGCATGGCGGGGAGATTCCAGGTGCAGGGTGGGCGCGGCAACTCCTGGGGGCCGCCGCGCGAACGGGCAGAAACCACGGTCTCGCCATCTTGGTCGGCCACCGGGGCGAATGCAACGAATTGCGGGCAGGCCGTGGCCGTTCAAAGCGAGTCGGAAAGCCAGGGGAGGCGCACGTCGAGCCGGCGCGGACCGCAACGACGGCCCCCCCCGGACAGGCCCCCACCCCGCCGGCCGGCAAGGGAAACCCCTGGCGAGGTCGCACGCTCGCCTAGAAGAGCCCGAGCTTCGAGTCGCGCGGGCGCGGCTGCTGGGCGCGGCGGGACCGGCGGGGGCTCGGTTCGCGCGGGGTGGCCGGCGCGCTGGCCAGCGGATTCGCGGCGCCGTCGAGCGCGTCGCCCGGCTCAATCGCGGCCAGGCGGGCCGAGACTTGCGCGGCGTAATTCTCCGACAGATCGAAACCAATCCACTCGCGCCCCAGCTTCTTCGCGACAGCCAGCGTCGTGCCGCTGCCGGCAAACGGATCGAGCACCAGCTCGCCGGGATTTGACGAAACGCGGATGATGCGTCCCAGCAATTGCTCGGGCATCTGGCAGCCGTGAAAACCAGCCCGCTCTTTGAACGTACCGGCGACGCGCGGAAAGTACCAGGTGTCTTCGCCGGCACTGAAGCCTTCCGGCAGATCCTGCGGGCGGAGAATCCAGGTGTCGTCCGGCAGCCGGCCCTTGGGGTTGGCCCGATTGTCGGCATACACCAGTTGCCGGGCGGAAGGGACGCGCACCGCCGGATCGTCGGCGTTGAAGGTGAAGTTGACCGGATCCTTGACGAAGTGAAATAGGTGGGCGTGCGACCGGCTGAACTTGCGCGTGCAGTTGACGCCGAAGGTGTAGTACCAGATCACCCAACTGCGACAAACAAGCCCCAGTTCGCGGTGCGCGATCATTTTGAATTCGGCTGCGTACTCGTCGCCGATGGCGATCCAGAACGTGCCGTCGGGGCGCAGGGCGCGAACGACGCCCTGCATCCATTGGCGCGTCCAGTCGAGATACGCATCGTCCGCATGCTTGTCGTGATAGACGTCGTACTCGTAGCCGATGTTGAAGGGGGGATCGGCAAACGCCAGGGCGACGCTCGCCTCGTCGAGCTCGGCCAGCCGGGCGACACAATCCCCCTGATAGACGGCGTTGGTTGCAAGTCCCACCGGCGAAGGCCCTCCGTTGCGATTACTCTCCGGCGGGGTGCCTCCACTGCGAGCCTGTGCGGGACCGGCTGGCGGCAGTGCGGCGACCGCACGCGACGAACGGGTTCATCGTAGCCGAGGCAGTTGACGCCGCAAGGGATTCCCGCAGAATCACGGCAGCGACCGCATTGACGCGACGGCATTCCCCCGCGCCCCCCCACCCGGCCGGCCGCACATGCGAGGTGCCCATGAAGTACGCCATCTGCAACGAAACCTTCCTCGACTGGCCGTTCGACAGAGCCTGCGCGGCGGCACGCGAGTATGGCTACACGGGCATCGAAATCGCTCCCTTCACGCTGGCGGCCGACGCTCGGCAGATTTCGGCCGAGCAGCGACGCACGGTGCGGCGGCAGGCCGCAGCCGCGGATCTCGAAGTCGTCGGACTGCACTGGCTGCTCGCCAAGACGACCGGCTACCACCTGACGACGCCCGATGCCGGCGTGCGCAAGGCCACGGCCGAATACCTGCGCGAGCTGGCCCGATTGTGCCGCGAGCTGGGGGGATCGGTGCTCGTTTTCGGCTCGCCGCAGCAGCGAAACATCTTGCCCGGCGTCACGCCCGAACAGGCCGTCGACCATGCGGTCGAGGTCTTTACGACTGCCTTGCCGACGCTGGAGGAATGCGACGTGGTGTTGGCGCTCGAACCGCTGGGACCGGCGGAGGGAAACTTCCTGAATACGGCCGAGTCGGCGGCGCAGCTGATCGAGCGCATCGGTTCGCCGAACTGCCGATTGCACCTCGATACGAAAGCGATGTCGACTGAGGCCTCCCCCATTCCCGAGATCATCGCCCGATACGCCGACCTGCTCGAACACTTTCATACCAACGATCCCAACAAGCAGGGGCCCGGCTTTGGCGACCTCGACTTCGTGCCGATCCTGGCAGCGCTCGAAGAGGTGGGCTACGACGGCTGGCTTTCGGTCGAGGTTTTCGACTACACACCGGGGCCCGAGGTTCTGGCGCAGAAGAGCATCGACTACCTGCAGGATTGCGCGCGGCGCTTGGCGCTCTAATCTGCCAGCACAACGGGGTTTAGCCCGGTCAGCGCCGGCCGGCGGCAGGGCATTTATCGGCTTCCCCCTTGCGCCAATCTCGGTATGATGCAGGCGGCGTCGGCGCAGTTCCGAGAGCTGCGCGGCCGCTCCCCGCCCCACCCACGCCCGCTTGCCAAGACTCAACCGGGCCTGCCCTTGGCCCGAGAAAGGAAGACCATGCTCGCTCGTACCCTCACGCTGTTGTTGTGCCTGGCGGTCGCCGCGCCGCTGGCGGCCCAGGATGCCAAGCGGGCCGCCGCGCCGGCCAAGCTCGAATCGAATGCCGACCGCGCCAGCTACGGCATCGGACTGAACATGGGCCGGAACCTCAAGCGGCAGCAGGTGCCGATCAATGCCGACGCGCTGCTGCAGGGTCTGCGCGACGCCTTGTCGGGCGCCAAGCCCGCCTTGAGCGATGACGAGCTGACCGCTGCTTTCCAGGCCCTCGAGCAGGAGCTGGCCACGGCTCAGGCCGCCCGCAACAAAGAGCTCGCCAAGAAGAACTCCGAAGAAGGGGCCGCGTTCCTGGCCGCCAATAAGAAGAAGCCGGGCGTCAAGGCCACTGCCAGCGGGCTGCAGTACAAGGTCCTCAAAGAGGGGACGGGCGAAACCCCCAAGAAGACCGACACCGTCTCGACGCACTATCGTGGCACGCTGCTCGACGGCACCGAGTTCGACAGCTCGTACGCGCGCAACGAACCGGCGACGTTCTCGGTCGAAGGCGTCATCGCCGGCTGGACCGAAGCTCTGCAGTTGATGAAGGTCGGTTCCAAGTGGCAGCTCTTTATCCCGGCCGAGCTGGCCTATCGCGATCAAGGGGCCGGCGGCGAGATCGGTCCCAACGCGACGCTCGTCTTCGAGATCGAGCTGCTGGGAATCGAGAAATAGCCGCCGATCCGCGGTAATCTCGAGCCCCGGGCCTCAGGCCCGGGGAGCTCGAACCGCAATCGAAGTCGCCTCGCAGTTCGGGCGCGATGAGTGTGCGACTGTCCGGGCGACTTGCTGCCACGTTGGCGTCTGGAGCCTGCCCTACTTCGTTGCCAATTCCACCACGGCGTCGGCGGGCGCCGCGGCGATGCGCGCCAGATCGCCGGCAGCTCGAACCAGGTGCGCCAACGCCGGATCGCGCTGCCCCTGGGCGGTTTCGGCCAGGCGGTGGAAAGCCGCGAGGGCTGCCGTCCAATCTCCCGCCTCGAAGCGCGACAGCGCTCCTTCGGCCTGCTGGCGATAGGCGAGCCATTCCGCGCTTGGCGGCTGATCCGGCAGCTCGAAGAGCGTGACAATTTCCTTGACGCCTGGCAGCCGGGCCGGGCAGACGCGGCGCAGCTCGAACTCGCCTTCGAGCTGCTCGGCCGTCGCGCCCGTCAACAGGATCGGTCCCCCCAGGTGGCGCGTGGCGCTTTCGACCCGGCTGGCAAGATTCACGGCATGCCCTCGCGGACCGTACTTCAACCGCCGGCTGCTCCCCGAGTTCCCCACCTGCGCCAACCCGGTGTGGATGCCGATGCCGAGTTGCAACGGCGCGCCGAGCCGCGCGGCCCAGACGCCATTCAGGCCGGGGATCTCGCGCTGCATCGCCAAGGCGGCGCGGCACGCCAGCGCGGCGTGACCGGGCTGCTCGGCCGGCGCATTCCACATCACCGCGACGCCGTCGCCGTAGTAGTCGATGACCGCGCCGCCCTGCTCGGCAATCGACGCCGTGAGGCAGTCCATTACGTCGCGCATCAGGCGAAACGTCTCGCGCGATCCCAAACGCTCGGAGATCCCCGAGAAACCACACAGGTCGGCGAACAGGATCGTCAGCTCGCGATCGCGGGCTTCGAGCAGGCTGGGATCGCGCTCCAGCTCGCGGACCAGCTCGGTGGAAAAGAACTGCTCGAACTGGACGCGCACCCGGGCCGTTTCCGCCTCGCGTTCCTGCCGCGCCAAGCCGGCGCCGACCGCCGCGGCCAGGAGCTGCACGACCTGCGCCTCCAGCGGACTGATGGCGATCGTCTGACTGTCGAGATCCTGCGAGCGCGTTCCATACAGCACGCCCAGCACTTCGCCCGACGAATCGAGGATGGGTGACGAGACGACCGCCTCGATCCCCAGCAGGCTGCTGCGCGGGTCGGATTGGTCGACGGCGCGATAGAGCGTTTTCTTCTTCTCGACGACTTCCTTCATCACGCCCCGGCTGAAGCGACGATCGAGTCCCGGCCGCGTGGTGTGCTCGGCCGTGACGTCCCAGTCGGTCCCCCGCAACAGCAGCACGCAACCCCGATCGAGGCCGATCAGCTCGACCATCGCCCGGGCGGCCTCGCCATAGAACTCGGCCGAGCCGGCCGCCGCGCGCTGCACGGCCAACAGGCGTTCGAACCACTGGGCGAGGCGTTCGGCCGAGGGAGTGGCGCCCAGATCGCGCAGCTTCGGGATCGCTTCCGTCCGGCTCGACATCGACCACGGATCGAGCGCGGTGCGGGCGAGATCGCGCTGCCAGGAGTCGGTCGCCGCGGCATCGCGCGCGTCGACCTCGATCGCCAGCTCGCCGATGCGGAGCGTCAGGGGCAGCTCGAACTCGCGCACGGTCTTGACGTCGATCGTCCCCCCGTCGGCCAGCAGGATCGCGTTGGTGCGACTGAGGTTCTCGACGCGCAAGCGACGCGCGCTCAGCTCTTCGATCCGCAGGTGGTCGCGCGACAGGTAGGGATCGTCGAGCGTGAGCCGGGGATGGATCACCCGCGGCCCGCGCCCGATTTCGAGCGGGCCGTCGGCATGTTCGATCTGCCGCACCTGCCGGGGCGTGGTGATCGATAGATTCAGCATCGAGACCTTTCGACACGCAGCCGCGCCGCGATGCGCCCGGCCAACCGCCCCGCGCGCACTCGGCCCGGGCGAATGGTAGACTTCAGCACGCCCCGGAACCACGTGTAGTGTACGCCAAGTGGGGGCGATTTGAATCGCCGCTCGCGGCGAAGCGATCCGAGCGCCCCGAGGGACCCCGTCATGCATCCGCCTACCCTGCGTCTGCGACACGCGGCTGAGCCGGCTGGTAATCGCAGGCTCTCCAGCCCGAGGGCGCTCCTGGCGATCGTGCTCATGGTCGCCGCCGGGGGTGTGGCTGACCGCGCACTGGCCGACTCCGCGCGAGTGAAGTACAACGTGCTGCTGATCACGGCCGACGATCTCTCGGCGGCGCTGGGCTGCTACGGGCATCCCCAGGTGAAGACGCCGAACCTCGATCGCCTGGCTGCGCGCGCCGTGCTCTTCGAGCGAGCCTACTGTCAGTTTCCTCTCTGCAATCCCAGCCGGACATCGCTGCTGACGGGCCTGCGCCCCGACACCAGCGGCGTGGTGAACAATCAACTCAAGTTCCGCGACCGCTTTCCGCAGACGGTCACGCTGCCGCAGCTCTTTCGGAACAACGGCTATTACGCGGCTCGCGTCGGCAAGCTCTATCACATGGGCGTGCCCGGCGGAGTTGGCGGCCCCGGTCTCGACGACGGCCCCTCATGGGATTACGCAATCAGCCCGCCGGGGCTCGAGCACGCATCGCCCGGCAAGGCTCAGAACCTGACTCCGCAGTACCAGCCAGGCGTGGCGTTCCGCGTGGTCGAAGCCGAGGGAGGCGATGACGACCAGGCCGATGGTCGTGTCGCCGCGGAGGCAGTTCGATTGCTCGGCGAAAAGCGCGCGCAGCCCTGGTTTCTGGCGGTCGGGTTCGTGCGGCCGCACGTCCCCCTGGTGGCGCCGAAAAAGTACTTCGACCTCTACCCGCTCGATTCGATTCAATTGCCGCAAGTCCCCGCGGGAGACCGCGACGACATCCCCGCACCGGCGCTGGCCGAGCGCGAACCCGACTATGGATTGACGCCCGAACAATGCCGCGAAGTGCTGCGCGGCTACTATGCCGCGATTTCGTTTCTCGACGCGCAAGTGGGACGCGTGCTCAAGGCGCTCGATGACCAACAGCTCTCCGAGAAGACGATCGTCGTCTTCTTGAGCGACCATGGCTACCACCTCGGCGAGCACCGGCTCTGGCAAAAGTTGAGCCTCTTCGAGCCGTCGGCACGCGTGCCGCTGCTGATCGCTGCGCCCGGAATGCCGGGCAACGGGCGGCACTGCCCGCGGGTCGTGGAACTGCTGGATGTCTACCCGACGTTGGCCGATTGCTGCGGCTTGACCCCGCCCAAGTCAGTCGAAGGGAAGAGCCTGCGGCCGCTGTTGGAGGATCCAGCGCAAGCATGGAACTCGGTCGCGCACACGCAAGTGCGCCGCGGCAAATCGTTGGGGCGCTCGGTGCGCAACGAAAAATGGCGCTACACCGAGTGGGACGAGGGGCGCTCAGGACGCGAACTTTACGATCAGCAGGGAGACCCGGCTGAACTCCACAATCTGGCCGACAACCTCGAGCACGACGACGTCGTGAAGATGATGCAGGGCTTCTTGGGCGGAACGCCGTAGATCGCGCCGGGCCAGGACACGACTCGGCTCACGTCGACGGCTTTTGGGCGGGACGCACGCCGAGGTTGACGACGCGCGTCGCCTGCTGGCCGCGGCGCGCCGCTTCGTAGGCCGCCTGCACGACCGCCGCGCCGTGCTGCCGCTCGAGCTGGACGATGCCAAAGTGGTAGCGGGCGACGCGGTTGAAATGGTCGGTGAAGGCGGCGTTCACCAGCGCGCCCAACGCGGCCCCCAGCACCGGAATCGACTGCGCCGCGACCTTCTCCGTCACCGTCACCTGGAACCGCGCAGCCACGACCGAGACGAGACGCACCAGCGCCGGGGCCGTGCCGCGGAGCAATGCGTCGCTCACTTCGCGGGCGGTGTGCTGCGTGACGAACGCGGCGGCCTGCCGCACCGTTACGGCCAGGGCCAGCCGCGTGGTGAAGTACGACGACTCCATCGCCGCCAACGGCTGCGAGCCGAAGCTCAGCACTGCCAGGCATTCCATTCGCGTGACCGGATCGTTGAGATTCGCGCCCGTGGCGGCGGCAATCGAGGCGATCGAGCGAAGCATGACCATCGTCGTGGTGGGAAGCTCGATCGGCAGGCCGGCCACGCCAAAGAACCCACCGCCGGCCCCGGTGACGGCCGAAAGCGCCGTATGGCCATGCTTGTGCAGGAAGCGCGCGGCCCGGCTGGCCGGCTTCGCGGGGGGGCTACCCCGGTGATCCTGGAGCGACCAGATCGCCCAATCGAGTCCCTTGCGCAGCGCATCGGTGGTGGCCTTGGCCACGATCTCGCGCGCTGAGGCGGGCAACGCCCTCATGACGGCTTCGACCGGCTTGCCGACCAGGTCAGCGGTCCGCATCAGGAACCCGGGCGACTCGAGATAGTCGGCCGCCTCGGCGAGAAATTTCTGGTCCGTCGCCGATAAAGCGGGGGACCGGGACGCAACTTCGTTCACGGGAAAGGGCTCTCGCACGGACGCGGGGAAGAGACACTTCATTCTAGGTCGGCGGGTCGCTGGGGACCATTCGACGCCCCGTCAGGCATGGCAAGCGGGACGATTTCGGCTAACCTAGCCTTCCCCAGCAGACCGACCAACTCCGGAGCTCAAGCACGCGTGACTGCGACTGCCGAACGGGCCACTTCCGCACAAATTGCCGCCGAGTATCAGGCGCGGTTCGAGCGCTACCTGCGGGAACATCGCCTGCTCGAGAACCGCGCCAATCGACTCTCCAACTGGCGGGCAATTTCGTTTGCCGGAATCCTGGCCGGTTTGATTACCGGGCTGGCGATCCCCGACCTGTTGCTGGCAGGCTTCGCGGCGGCGGCCGTGTTGCTGATCGTCTTCATCGTGCAGGTGCGGCTGCACGGGCGCATCTTGAGCAGACTATCGCGCGCTGCGCGGCTGGTCGAAGTCAACCGCGAGGCGCTGGCCCGGCATCGCCGCGACTGGGAGCACCTGCCCAAACCGAGGCTCGCGCCCGACGCGCGGCATCAATCGCTGGCCAAGGATCTCGACCTGTTCGGCCGCGCTTCGCTCTGCCAGATCATGGCCCCCACGCATACGCCGGCCGGAAGCGCCGACTTGAAACGCTGGCTGGTCGAGCCCGCCGCGCCTGCGGAGATCATTGCCCGACAACAAGCGGTCGCCGAACTGGCGCCGCAGCTCGACTGGCGGCAGGATCTCGATCTTGCCGGCCGGCAGCTTGGCGCCGACTCGATGCACCCGGAGCGTTTCGTCGCCTGGGCCACGGGACCGCGCTGGCTGGCCGGCCGGGAGTGGCTCTTGGCGCTGGCCTGGCTGGGTCCGCTGGCGGTGTTGCTGCTGGCACTGGCGCAGGGCGTGGGGTTCGTGGCGGGCGCGTGGTGGATGGTCGTGGTGGTCGTCCAGATTGTCGTCAGCTTCTTCGTCTGCGGCCGGATCCACGCTATCTACAATCGCATTTCGACGCGGCAGGGAGAGATCCAGGCGTATAGCGAGCTCTTCGCGCTGGCCGCGCGCATGCCCCATGCCGCGCCGGAACTGGC
>JAEUIK010000319.1 GCA_016793185.1 Planctomycetaceae bacterium
TCGGCCGGCTCTTTCCGGCGGGCTGGAAACTGCCGAACCTCAATGCGCGCCGCTTGCGGATCCATGATCCCGAGGCCGACGAGCGGGAGCTCAACCGGCAGGTCGATACGATCCTCGAGAAGATCCACCTGCAAGGGGAGGCCAGCCTGAGCAAGAAAGAACGGCGCATTCTCGAAACCGCCAGCCGCAAGCTGCAAGAAAAGCGCCGCTAGCGCCGGGCGGCACGGCCGCCGCTTCTTCCCACTGGCCGCTGCTTCAGTTGCTCGGCGGCTGATTCAGATACGCCAGCAGGTCGGCGATTTCTTCCAGCGTCAGTTCGTTGAACAGGCCCTCGGGCATGGCCGATTTGGGGTTCGGAACGATCTCGCTGATGTCGGCCTCGGCGATGACTTTCTTCTCGCCGGTCGTCTGGAGCACCACGATCGAACCTTGGCCGGCGGGCCCGACGATGCCCATGTAGGTGAGGCCGTCGTTGGTCACGACCGTCTTGCTCGCATACTGGTCGGAGATGACCTGCGAAGGATAAAGGACGCTCTCGAGGATCTCCTTCCGCTGAAAGCGGCGCGAGACATTCGTCAGGTCGGGACCGACTCCCTCGCCACGACTCCCGTAGCGATGGCACTTGATGCAGTTGGCTTTGGCAAAAATCAGATTGCCGCGCTCCGGACTGCCGGACGAGGCCTCGGGGCTCGCGAGGTACTTGCTCAGGTCCTCGTAGGTCCACTTGTTGGCCGCGTTATCGGCCGGCAAGGCAGCCGGCGGTTGATCGGGAAACTGCTGGCCGAACCAACCCTGCCAGGCGGCCAGCGCGACGTCCCACTTGTCGTCATCATGCGACAGCTTCTGCCCGGTCCATTTTTCGAGCAACTGCACGGCGTCCTTGCCGCCGTTCTGCTTGAGCTTGAGACCGGCCAGGATCACCTGACGCACCGGCTCGGGCTTGTCGGGGGCCTGATCCACGGCCTTGAGATGCGTGATCACCTCATGGGCTGCGGGGCCGTCGACCACCGGCAAGGCGCGCACCAAGACCGGCCAGTTTTCGCCGGTCGGATCCTGGGCCAGGCCCATCGCGGCTTCCTGCCGCCGCTCGGGTTGGAGCTCAAAGACTTCGCGGAGGTACGCCATAGCCGCGGGATCGCGACTGCGCCCGAGCACCGCCACCAGTCCGGTCCCCAGCCGCGCGGCCGCGTCGCCGCTCATCCCCAACAGCGAGCGGTCGAGCCCGACCAGCAGGTTGATCATGTCGGGACCGGGCTTCTCGGAAATCTTGGTCAGGGCCGACAGCGCGGCATTGGGGAACTCACGCCCGCGCCGCAATACCGAGACGAGCTCTTCCGGCGTGAACGTCCCGACGAAGTCGCGCGAGGCGTTGTCGAGGTAGCCCTTGAAGCTGTGCCCCCCCGGCAGCAAGCGGGACTGATCATAAAACGCCAGCAGGCTGAGTTTCTGGTCTCCCGACCAGCCTGCCTGCAGGAACCGGCCATACATGGCGGCGTGGACCTTTTCCTCGGTGGGGATCTGCGCGTCATTCAGCGCGGCGATCAGCCGCGGGGCCAGGGTGGGTTCCTGCAGGTAAACGAGCAATCGAATCAATTCGCGATTCATGCGCGGCTCGAGCGCGGGATACTCGTCGGAGAGTTGCTGTCGCAAGCCGGCCACGCGGTCCGGCGGAATCGATCCCCGGTGCAGCGCCACTTCGACCACGCGCAAGAGGCCGAGAAAATCGTCGTCGTTCAGAAAGCTCTGCATCCATTCCCGCGCGCGGTTGAGTACTGCTTCGGAGACTGCCGGATCCGGATCGAGCGACAGCAACGCGATCGATCCCAGCAGAAAGACGCGCGGGTTGCGGTCGGTCAGCACCAGCGATTGCCAATCGTCGCGCGGCCGCTCCTCGAGCGCCCGCTTGGCGGCCCAGGCGACGAATCGGTCGGAATCGGCCAGCATCGCGAGCAGCGGTCCCACGGGGGCGAGCTGCCCGGAGCGAACCAGCGCCTCGCACGCCTTGCGGCGCACGGTCGGGTCGCGATCCGAGAGCATCGCGACGAGGCGCGTGTTCGTGGCGTCGTCGTGATGGATCCCCATCAGCTCGGCCGTCTTGGCCCGCAGCGTGGCGTCGTTGTCGTGCGAAAGGTTGGCCAGCAGGTCGGTCGACGGGAGGGGGCCGATCAACTGCATCAGGTCGAGGGCCCGAGCGCGGTCCTCGCCGGGGAATTGCGGATTATCGGCCACCGCGGCGATCTCGCGATCCCAGCGGTCTCCCATTTCCCGGCGCAAGTTCGCGGCCCGATTCCGGCCCCACGAACTCTGGAGTTGCGGCTGCGTGATGGCCTGCATGATGCCGGTGCGGCGCGGCTGCGGCGGCACCTTGCCGGTATAGACGATGCGGTAGATTCCCCCTTCGGTGTTCCGCCCCCCCGTGGTGAAGTACAGCGCCCCGTCGGGACCGACCGCCAGATCGGTCACGTTCAACGGCTTGCCTTGCACGAAGACCTCGCTGCGGGCCTGGTAGCTGCCGCCGGAGGGCTCGATCCGCACGGCCAGGATCCGTCCCAGCGACCAGTCCGCCAGGAAGAGGGCGTTGTGATAGCGCTTGGGGAATTGATAGTGGTTGTAGCACTCGACGCCGGTTGGCGAGCCGCGCCCGGTGTTGATCGTGGCCGGCAGGCTGTCGAGGAAGTACTCGGGCCACTTCGCCCACCCGGAGCGCCAGCCGAACTCGGCGCCGGGAATCGCATGATTCACGCGCGTGGGGCGGTACCAGGGCAGATTCTCGTCCCATTCCATGTCGGCATCGTAGGCAAACAGATCCCCTTGCCGATTGAAGGCCATGTCGTAGGCGTTGCGAAATCCGCCGCAGAACGTCTCGACGAAGCTGCCGTCGATGTCGGTGCGGATGACCGTTCCGCCCGGCGCCTTGATGCCCACCGCGTGCCCTCCCGCGTCCTCGTAACGCGGCTGCACAAGATCCCCTTCGTAGTAACGGCGGTGCGGGCTGGTGGCGGCCACGTCGCCATCGACCGAGGAGTGATTGCCGATCATCAGGTAGATCAGCCCGTCGGGACCCAGCAGCGCGGCGTGGGGACCATGCTCCTGGATCTTGCCCTTGAATTTGATGAGGGTCTTGAGAGTTTCGCCGACGCCGTCTTTGTCGGCATCGCTGATGCGATAGAAAGCGGTCCCGTCCGGACCTTCGCCGACGGCGTAGATGTCGCCATTGAGCGGGAGGAGTCCCTGGCAGTTCTTGACCTTGTCGCAGAATTCGGTGACTTTCTCGGGGATGCCGTCGCCATCTTCATCGACGAACTTGACGAGCGTTCCCTTCTCGCGCGAACCAATGATCTCGCCCCGTTCG
>JAEUIK010000500.1 GCA_016793185.1 Planctomycetaceae bacterium
GTACCCCCCTTCGTATCGCAACACCGGCAATGTGCTCACACAGGGCCCGCGCGAAGGGGAGTTCAATATCGATCTCTCGCAGCGCCATGCTCAGGACCCGCTGGCCCGGCCGACCTCGGATCGCGCCGCCCAGCGCTCGGCGACAGCCGACCGGGGGCGGCCGCTGTCGGAGAGCTTTGATCCCGCGCTGCAACCGCAGGCGCTGCCCCCCGGAATCGCCAGTGGGGTTGCCCCGGCGGCCGCAGGGAATCCGGTTGCCGCGCCTCCTCCGGGGGCCACGCGGGTGCCGTCGCAAGTGCCGCCTCGCAACGCCTATCCCGTCTTGAATGCCGCTCCTGCGCAAACCAGCAACGGGTTGCCGCCTCCGCCGCCGCCGGGGGGGCCGCTCGGTGCGGCGCAGGCGAATGCCGCCGTTCCCTTGGGCGGACCGGCTGCGCAGATGGCCCGCAATCCTTCGCCCTTGGGGCCGCCGGAACCGCCGACCTCGGCGAATCCCGACCTGGCCGGCAAGGGGCTCGTGCCCACGGGCCCGATGGTCGTCGACGTCCGCGTCGAAGGGAACGAAACGATCAAGCCCGAGCGGATCCGTCCGCACGTGAAGTGCCGCAAAGGTCGGCCGCTCGACACGCTGCAAGTGGAGGAGGATGTCCGCCGGTTGCTGGCGACGCGGATGTTCATCGCCGTGCGCCCGAAGTACATCGACGTCCCCGGCGGCGTCACGGTGCTCTTCCAGGTCATGGAGCGCCCGGCGCTCAAGTACGTGAAGTACCAGGGTTCGCACCTCCGCGACCGGACGCTTGCCAAACAAACGGGCCTCAAAAAGGGGAGCATCGCGGATCCTTTCGCCGTCGAGGAGGCGCGGGTCAAGCTGGAACAGTTCTTCCGCGATCGGGGGCACAACAAGGTACGCGTGACCGCCGCCGAGGGGACCAATCCCGGCGACCAGGGGGCCGTCTTCGTAGTCCACGAGGGGCCGATCCCCCGCGTGCACAAGGTCGACTTCATCAACAACACGATCGCCAGCGATGCCCGGCTCCGCACGCAGATCTCCAGCAAGAAGCCCTGGTTCCGCATCCCGGGAGTCTTCCGCGGCTGGAAGGGCTTCGCCGACCCCGAAAAGATCAACGCCGACGTCGATACGCTGGTCGACTACTACCGCGGGCTGGGTTTCTTCAATGCCACGGTCAGCCGCGAAGTTGTCATGGACGAAACGCAGGAGCTGGCCGACGTCACCTTCGTGATCAAAGAAGGACCGCGCTACTCGCTGCGCACCGTCTCCTTCATCGGCCACTCCAAGTTCAACGAAGAAGAGCTCAAAGAGAAGCTCAAGCTCAAACCGGGCGACTTCTTCGATCGGGCCAAGATGCAGGCCGACGTCAGTGCCATCGAGGAGAAATACGGCTCGAAGGGCTACGTCTTTGCCGACATCGAGGCTTCGCCCCGTTTCGACCTCGAGCCGGGGCAACTCGACCTGGTCTTCAAGGTCAGCGAAGGACGCCGCTGCCGCGTCGGCCAGATCACCGTCGAAGTCGCCGGTGAGAACCCGCATACCCGGCGGATGGCGATTCTCAATCGCCTCTCGTTCCGCCCGGGCGACATCATGGATATCCGCAAACTCCGCGACAGCGAGCGGCGGCTCCAGGCCTCGGGCTTGTTCCTCTACAAGCCGCAGGAAGGGAAAGAACCGAAGATCACGTTCTCCCCCCCGGTGGCCGAGACCGAGAATCTGGTCGAGAACCCCGACGAGAAGCCCGACCGCAAGGTGCGCGGTCAGAGTCCCGACGGCGAAGAGCCGGAGTTGGTCATCAATCTCGTCTATCGCGACTGCAAAGTGCCGGCGCGCGAGACGGCGCCCCTCGCTGGCGATGCTGCCCACGGCGTTCCGCAGTGGCCGGCCGGCCTGGACGTCGTGGCCCCCGCGACGCCAGTCGATGTCCCCCGTCCGGTCGATCTAAGCCCCTACGTCCGGGCGTTGCGTGTCCAACAAGCCGCCCGGGAGGCGACCTCGGCCGAGGCCGCGCGGGGAGAAAGCCTGGCGGTTCCGGCCGCCGCGTCATCGCGTGCCGAAGCAGCTGCGCCCGCCAGCACGCCGCGGAATAACCTGCCCCCCGGAACGATCGTCCGTGGACAAAGTCCGACGGATGAACCGGCGGCTCGACAAACCGGTGCGAGTTTGAACTGGCGGTCTCCGGCGGTGAGCGCTGCCGGCGCGAATCCGACCACGCGGCCGGCGGCCGGCGGGCGCACGATCGTCCGCGGACAGGACCTCGGTTACTCGACCTCCGGCGGCGATACAATGCCCTCGTTCAGCATGCAGTCGCGCGCCCCGGCACGGACGGCCCAGGCGCCGCCCGCCTATTCGGCGCCGTCGTCGCTGCCTCCTGCCCGGCAAGTGATCAACCCGAACGGCACACCGGTGCAAAGCCCGCTGGTGGCACAGAACCCGCTTAGCCCCCCTGGCGGCTTTGCGCCGGGCTCGCCCGCGGCCGCTCCGAATGGATATGGGCAGTTCACCCCGAGCGCCTCGCCGCCACCGCCGGCCTGGGCAGTGCCGAACTCGCCGTCGAGCCCGCTGCCAGCGACTCCGGTGAACCAGGCCGCTCCGCCTCCGGCAGCGCAAGCGCCCGGTACGCTGCCGCCGCCGGCCGGCTACAGCTCGCCCGAGGAGATCTTTGGACCGGGGCCGGGCGACCGCAACTGGCTGGGAGGCGAAGAGCCTCCGATCGACGTGCCGGTGCGGGTGCTGGTCGAAGAGACGCAGACAGGACGATTGATGCTCGGCGTGGGCGTCAACTCGAATGCCGGTCTCGTTGGCTCGGCCGTGATCGACGAACAGAATTTCGATTGGACGCGCGTGCCGCGCAGCTGGGCGGACGTCGTCAACGGCACGGCGTTCCGCGGAGCAGGGCAGCACTTCCGGATCGAGGCCATGCCCGGTACGCAGTTCCAGCGCTACCTGGTGAGCTTCACTGAGCCGTACTTGTTCGATACGCCGGTCTCTTTCGGCGTCAACGGGTCGTACTTCGTCCGCCAGTACCTGAGCTGGACGGAGCAGCGTCTGGGCGGGCGCGTGAACCTGGGGTATCAGATCGCCCCCGACATTACGCTCGGCGGAGCGCTGCGGGCCGAGAGCATCAATATCTCGAACATCCCCAATCCATCGCCGACGCAATTGTCGAGCGTGCTCGGCAACAGCGCCTTGTACACGGCCCGCGTGAACCTGGTGCAGGACACCCGCGACAGCGCGTTCCTGCCGACCCAGGGGCGCCGCATTTCGCTGGCCTTTGAGCAAGGGTTCGGCGACTTCAGCTATCCCCGTGGCGAAATCGAGGCCTCGCAGTACTTCCGCCTGCGGCAGCGGGCCGACGGCTCGGGACGGCACGTCTTGCGCGTGGCCGGGCAGTTCGGCATCAGCGGCAGCGATACGCCGATCTTCGAGAACTTCTTTGCCGGTGGTTACTCCTCGATCCGCGGTTTTATGTTCCGCGGTGCGTCGCCCATCGAGATGGGGGTGCAGGTCGGCGGTCGCTTGATGCTGTTGGGCGGGCTCGAGTACATGTTCCCGCTGACCGCCGACGACATGCTCCGCGGTGTCGTCTTCTGCGATACGGGCACCGTCGAACAAGACATCAACATCACCTCGGCCGACTATCGCGTGGCCATTGGTGCCGGTCTGCGCATCCAGGTGCCGATGATGGGACCGGCGCCGATCGCACTCGACTTTGCCGTGCCGGTCAACAAGGCCGACACCGATCAGACGCAAGTCCTGAGCGTCTTCGTCGGCGTGCAGTACTAGCCGGCCCCAGTGTCGCCAGCGGGCCCTGCGGGGGCTCGCACCCCGCCGAACGCGGCGAAGCAGACGTTTTTGTGCAGCACGTCGACCTGGCTGAAGCCCGCCTCGCGCAGCAGTTCGAGCTGAAACACCAACGGCTTGGGCGTATCTTCCTGGGCGACATAGGCGAAGACGTGGTCGCGATACGCCTCGTCCTTGAGCGCGGTCAGGTACTCCCCGTAGCGCTGCTGCATCAGTCGTTCGATGGCCGGAATCGAGCTCTCCACCAGGTCGAAGATCCAAAGCGAACCGCCAGGGCGGAGCGTCCGATAGAGCTTGCCGAACACTTGGCGCCATTCGTCGTCGGTCCGCAAGTGGTGCAGCACGGCCGCGGCGAGCACGATGTCGAACCCGCCCGCGGGCAGCGAGATCTCGCGGATGTCCCCCTGCAGCGGCGCAACCTGGCCCGACGTCGCGCGCCCCACGCGCTCGGCCGCCCGGTCGAGCATCGGCTGGCTGAGATCGACGAGCGTGGCGTTCAGACCGGGCAGGGACTCCAAAAGCTTGAGCGTGTAATTGCCGGCGCCGCAGCCCACGTCGAGCACGTCGCGCGCTCGCGGCGTGGTTGCCGCGGCGGCTGCCGCCACGAGTGACATCGCCACGGGAGCGTCGATCGTGGCCGATTGGCCGGTCTCGAGGTTGGAGAAGCGCTCAACGTCGGCGTCGAAACGCTGGCGGATCTGCTCGACGGTCGATTTCATGGGAGCATCCACGGGGGGAGGCGGGAAGGCGCAACGTCATCGGAGGGTCGTTGAGCCGGACACTCGCGCGACCTGCGAGGTTCGCCGTCGACCTTGAGAGCGTTCCGGCTAAACAAGTCCAAAATGCCGATCGATTGGCCGCTGGTACTCGCGGAGCGCGCCATCGTAGACCTCGGCCACTTCGACGGCACGCCCCGCCTGGGCCGATTCGAGGATCGCGTAGGCCGCCGCCAGGTCGCGCAGCCCTTCGCGGCCGCACGTCTCGGGCTGACGTCGATGACGGATTGCCTCGAGCCAGTCGTGCTGGGCCAGCGCAAAGCTGTTGTCGAGCCCGAGCGGGAAGTGCTGTTGTCGGAGCGCGGCAGGCGCGTTCGCGGCATAGAGCGCGGCCAGCTCTTGGGCCGGCTGCCCGTCGAGTTGGACCGTCGTGCCGCCGACGCGTCCCCCCGTGCCATACCACACGGTCCCTTCGCCGAAGAGCGTCGGCGCGCCGTGCCCGGCCCAACTCGAACAGAGCTGGCCGATAGCGCCGGAGGCGGTCTCGATCGCGGCCGTGAACGTGTCGTCGGCGTCGCAGGCGATGGAGCCCTCCGCCTTGCCCGGCCGGTTTCGGTCGTACCGGCGGGGCTCGAGGATGGCGGTCTGGGCCTGGACCGTTCGGATCTCGCCCGCGACGTGGCGGATCTGATCGAAAAAGTGCACGCCCAGATCGAGGCTGATGCCCCCGCCTTCGACGAGACTGTGCCGCCAGAGGGTGTCGGCCACGATCAGGTTCGGCGCCCACCAGAGCCCCACGTAGCCCAGCAGCAGCATTTGCAGTCGTCCGCCGCGCCCTCCCTGGGACTCGTCGAAGAGCCAGCGCAGCTGGCGGGTGGCGGGGGACTGGCGGAAGTTCTCGAACACCCCGAAGACGACGTCGCGCACCTCCGCCGCTGCGCACATCCGGCGGCCCGCGGCCATCGAGACCGCCAGGGGTTTCTGCGTCAGCAGGTGCTTTCCGGCGGCAAACGCAGCGTCGGCCACCTGGTGGTGCAGCGAGTGGGTGGTGAAGTCGTTGACCGCGTCGACCTGCCCGCTGGCGATCAGGGCCCGAAAGTCGGTAAAGATTTCCGGTTCGACGTCGGGCTGAAAATCCGCGAGATACTCGTC
>JAEUIK010000507.1 GCA_016793185.1 Planctomycetaceae bacterium
CGCGACAGTTCCAACTGTACTGGTTAGGACACCTGCTGGAAGCGGAAGAAATGAGCGCACGCAATGCTCTCGCTATCTACGACCGCTTGTTGCGCGAGCCCGACGGCGCCGAGTGGATTCGCGATCCGCTCGAAGCCTTGACGGCCTGGGCCACCCCGCAAGCGGCGCATTTCGAGCAGTGGTTCCTGCTGGCCTGGGACCGGCAACGCGCCGAGGAACAGAGTCAGCTCGTGGAGATCGCGGACCGCGCGCGGCGGCACCAGTTCCTTTCGGCCCTCGAACTGGGTGGCCGCCCCCAGGCGCTGGCCTGGCTGCTGGCGGCAGCGCCCGAACAGTTGTCACCCGAGTTGAAGCTGCAACGCCAGGATCTCTTGCTGCGGTTTCCCGAATTCGAGCGTGCCCGGCAGCAGGCACGACCGCTGCGCGACGCGTTTACCAAGCTGATCGGCGGCAACGAGACCGAGCGCCGCCGCACGCACGATGAGCTCGTCAGCCAGCTTGCTCAGCACACAGCCGCCGAACAACGCGCCTTGCGCGAACTGGCGCTGCGTCGCGAGCCGGCGGGCATCGTCTATCCGCCGATCCGCGCGACGCCCGAGGTCCAACGGGCCTTGCCTGACAAGCACGCCATCCTGGCCTACTTCACGGCCCAAGGGCGCACCTTTGGCTTTCTGATCACCCGGCAGAAGTATCAGGTGTGGGAAGTCGGACCGCAGGCCAAGATCAGCGAGGGGGTCGCCGGCGTCCTCAAATCGTGGTACCTCGTCAATGCCCAGCGTGCGCTCTCCGCGGCCGAAGCCACCGACCAGCGGTGGAAGAGGCGGGCAGGCGTGCTGCTCCCCTACCTGACGGCCGGCGCCCAGACCGACTTTCCCGCCAGCCTTTCGCTCGAAGAAATCACGATCGTGCCGGATGGAGCCCTGTGGTACCTCCCCTTCGAGGCGCTCGAATGCGGCTCCGGCGCCAAGGCTCAGCCGCTCATCTCAGTGGCGAAACTGCGCTACACGCCGACGGTGGGCCTGGCGGTCGATCGCATCGACGATGCCCAGCCGGTTGACCGGACCGTCGCCCTGTTCGGCCGGCTGGCGTCACGCGACGATGAAGCCTTGATGGCCGAAACGCTGACCGAGTTCGAGCGCATCGCTCCCGGCGCCGTCGGCTGGCGACGCCCGATCTCGGAAGCGTCGGCCGTGGCGGCAACCGTGGCGGGGAGGGTGATCGTGCTCGACTCGCTGCCGCTGGAGGGAAAAGACGCCTTCGGTTGGTCGCCGTTGGGTCTGAATCATGGCGAGACCGAAACGACCGTGTTGGACTGGCTCAGGCTTCCCTGGCCCGCGCCGCGCGAGGTCCTGCTTCCCAGCTTTCACACCGCGGCCGAGACCGCACTCCAACACGATTCGGTCGCCCCGGATGGCAGCGAGCTCTTCCTGGCGACAACCGCGCTGATTGGCGCCGGAGCGCGGACGATCGTGCTCGCGCGGTGGCGCACCGGGGGCGCAACGGTCGCCGACGAGCTGCGCGAGTTTGTGCAGGAGCTGCCGTTTTCGACTCCGGCCGAGGCGTGGCAGCGGAGCCTGTTGCTCTGCATGCGCAACCCTCTGGATCCGGCCCGCGAGCGCCGGCTGAATTGGAAGAGCCGCGAGCCTCCGCCACGCGCCGAGCATCCGTTCTATTGGGCGGCGCCGCTCTTGATCCACTGCGGCATTCCGGCATCACAAGCGCCCGAGGTCGATCCCTTTGCGGCGCCCGGAGCGCCCCCGGCGGAATGAGCCGACGGCGCGAGCCTGGCCGAGCGCTAATGGCCGACAAATTCGGCTTCGATCGCCGCCAGCGGTTCGGCAGCGACGTTCGCCGTCGGCGTTGAGAACGGACTCTCGTTGACGTCGCGGTCGCCGAAGCTGATCCCCAACGCCCGCGCGGCCTGCACCGCCGAACTCTGGGCATCGACCATCGAGAGGCGCGACACGGCCTCGCGAATCGGCACGCTGCTGATCTCAGGAGGCTGGTAGCAAATCATCTCGCCGAAGCGCTGATGATGCACCAGGCGGACGGCGTGCGCCCCGAACTGCGTCGCCAACACGCGATCGAAGGTGGTCGGCGGGCCGCCCCGTTGCAAATGCCCGAGCACGACGCAGCGCGTTTCGCGATGCAACCGATCCTGGATCTCCCGCGCAACGGTTTCGCCGATCCCCCCGAGGCGCATCTGCCCTTTGCCGTTGCTCGATGGCTCGCGCGCGACCAGATTGCCGGTTGGGAGGACCGCTCCCTCGGCAACGACAATCAAAGTGAAGCGCTTGCCCTTGCTCTCGCGGTCGAGAATCTTGTGGCAGACGTGCTCGAAGGTCCAAGGGATCTCGGGAATCAGGATCACGTCGCCGCCGCCGGCGATGCCTGCATGCAGCGCGATCCAGCCGGCGTGCCGCCCCATGACCTCGAGCACCATGGTCCGCTCATGCGAGCAGGCCGTGGTGTGCAGCCGGTCGAGCGCGTCGGTGGCGCAGGCCACGGCGCTGTCGAAACCAAAGGTAAAGGCCGTGGCCGAGAGATCGTTGTCGATCGTCTTGGGTACCCCCACCACCGGCAGGCCCATCTCGTGGAACTGCTGCGCGATCGACAACGATCCATCGCCGCCGATGCAGACCAACCCGGCGAGATCGAGTTGTTCGACCGTCATCCGGGCGGCGTCGAGAATCTCCGGGTCGATCTGCACCCGGTCATCGACGCCCGACTTCGCGACGAAGCGGCCCTTATTGGTGGAACCGAGAATGGTTCCCCCTTGGTGGAGGATGCCTGTCGTGTTCTTGGCCGTGAGGGGAACGAACGTGACCGGCTCGATCAGTCCCTCGTAGCCCTTCAAGAAGCCGATGCAATCGTAACCGAGCTGGCCGGCGGCCTTGGCCACCCCGCGAATGACCGCGTTGAGGCCGGGACAGTCGCCGCCGCTCGTCAGGACGCCTATCCGTTTGCGACTTGTAGTTGCCATCGTGGTTTCTCGCTGCTGACGATAGGGAACTCGAATGCCAGATGCCTGACCGCACGCCTAACGGGGCATGTCGCACGACAGCCCGCCGGCGGCTCGCACGTAGGCGTACTTGGTGTAGTCCATGACCATGCGATCGGCATTGAAGCGCCAGCCAAGCGTGCGAATGGCGCGCTTCATGCGCTTGATCCAGGCGCGGGGCAGGCCATCGCGGTCGCGGTCGTAATAGAGCGGTATCACTTCCTGAATGAGGGTCTCGTGCAGGGCCTTGGCGTCCCGTGCGTCCTGCACCTCGTACTGCCGATGCGCGTTGCCCTGTCCAATCGCGAAGCCGTTCGAGCCGTCGTAGGCCTCGGTCCACCAGCCGTCGAGCACCGAGAGGTTGAGACCGCCGTTGAGGACGACCTTCTGGCCGCTGGTGCCCGAGGCCTCCATGGGACGGCGCGGATTGTTGAGCCAGACGTCAACGCCTTGCACGAGATGCCGGCCCACGCTCATGTCGTAGTCTTCGACAAAGAGAAAGCGCCCGGCGAAACGCGGATCGCGCGTGAGGCGGGCAATTTCCCAGAGCAGACGCTTGCCCGGCTCGTCGTGCGGATGCGCCTTGCCGGCAAAGATCAGCTGAATGGGGCGGCGCGGGTCATTGACCATTTCGGCCAGCTTCTCGATATCGGCCAGGATCAACGTCGCGCGCTTGTAGGTGGCAAACCGGCGGCCAAAGCCGATCGTCAGCGCGTCGGTGCGCATCGCCTGCCGGGCCTGTTCGATCATCTGCGGGGGATCGCCGCGGCGCTCGCCTTGCGCCACCGCCCTGCGGCGGACGAAATCGAGCATCCGGCCCTTGAGCACCTGGTGGGTCTCCCAAAGCTCGCCGTCGTCGACCTCATCGATGCGCGCCCAGATCTCAGGCTCGCCGCTGGAAGTCGCCCAATCGACGCCGAAATGCCGGTCGTAGAGCCGGTGCATCTGTCCAGCCAGCCAGGAGCCGACGTGGACGCCGTTGGTGATATGCCCGATGGGAATCTCCTCGGTCGCGCGTCCCGGAAAGAGACCTTCCCACATTTTGCGGCTGACCCGGCCATGCTCGGCCGAGACAGCATTTGCCTGCCGCGACATCTTCAAACAGAGCACGGTCATGCAGAACGGCTCGGAATGGTCGTGCGGCGTCTCGCGACCCAAGGCCATCAGCTCGTCGTAGGAGATGCCCAGCTCGTCGCGCAGCGGGCCCAAGTGCTCTTCGATCTGTTCGCCGGTGAAGCGGTCGTGCCCTGCCGCGACGGGCGTGTGCGTCGTGAAGGCCGTTTGGAGAGCGACCAGCCGCTGTGCCTCGTAGAACGAAAGCCCGTCGTCGTGCATCCGTTGCCGCGCGAGTTCCAGTGCGGCAAACGCGCTGTGCCCCTCGTTGAGGTGCAGCACGCCGGGCACGATGCCCATCGCGGTCAAGGCGCGCATCCCGCCGACGCCCAGGAGCAGTTCCTGGCGAATGCGCACGCGATGGTCGCCGCCATAGAGGCGCGACGTCAATTCGCGGTCTTCCATGCGGTTGCCATCCACGTCGGCATCCAGCAGGAGCAGCGTCGTGCGCCCCACTTCCACGCGCCACAGCCGGGCCAATAAGCGGCTGTGACGCGTGTTGATCTCGACAACTACGGGCTGCCCGCTGGCATCGAGGGCCGGAGCGATCGGCAACATGTCGTGTTCGACGTCGGCATATTCCTCCTGCTGCCAGAGATCGCGATCGAGGCGCTGGTGGAAGTATCCCTGATTGTAAAAAAGGCCGATCCCGACCAGCGGCACCCCGAGGTCGGATGCGCTCTTCACATGGTCGCCGGCCAGCACGCCGAGACCGCCCGAATAGATCGGCAGCGATTCGTGGATGCCAAACTCCGCCGAGAAGTACGCGACCGGGCGGGCCTTGAGGACGCCGGCATGTGTCGTTCCCCAGGTCAACTCGGCCGAAAGGTATTCCTGCAGTCGCCGATACGCGTAGTTCACGCGGCTGTGTAGCACCAACTCGGCCGCTCGATGCTCGAGCCGCTGCGGCGAGAACTCCGACAGCAGTGCCAGGGGATTGTAATTAAGTTGTCGCCAACGGACCGGATCGAGCTCGCGGAAGATCTGCCCGACGTCGGGCTGCCAGGTCCACCACATGTTGCGGGCCAGAGCCTCGAGCCGAGCGCCCACCCCCTCGCTGGGAGTCGCAGTGGCGGGCGTCACGGGCAGCCGGACCGGGGCCGGCTCCCGCTTGGCGGTTGTCTCAGCAGGGGTCGAAGTGGTGGGGGGCGCAACGCTGGCTCGTCCTCCCGACGGCAACGGCACAACTTTCATTGGATTTTCTCCCGCGGCCGGCGGTTGAGCGGATGAATGCCGCTCCTTTGTGCAGCGCCGGCCGCAATCTCTGCCCAAAAAGGGCGCAAAGTGCGGAAAAACAGCGACGGCACCCAAGAAAGCAAGTCGTGTGCCGACCGGGAATGCCAGGCGCGGCCCCCAAGCCGCGCGACGCCTGGGTCCGCCGGCGACTCGAGCGATTAGTTCGGCGGTGCGGGCCCGCGACTGGGGGGCGGGGGAATCTCGCGCCCGTGGGGATCGCGATCCGGCGCGCTCAACTCGCGGGCCAGCTGGTCCTGCAGTTTCGGACCGAGGAAGTGTTCGACGCGTTCCGCCGATTCGTGCAAATGGTCGAGCGGGAGGTCGAAGTGCTCACCCAGGTAGACCTCCCACAGACGGTGGGCGCGGACAAGCGACTGGGCGCGGGCACGCCCTGCGTCGGTCAGGCGACAGCCCGCGCGATTGGCCCGGATCGCCCCTGACAAAATCAACTGCGGCAGGGCCAGCCAGGCGGGCAGGCCTGAGCCACCGGCGACAACGCAGCGCCCCCAGTCTGCGCCACCTGCCGGACCGGCCTGAGCTTGATGCTCTTCAGTGCGATAGAGCATCGCCACGATGTCGTCGCCGATGATGCGCAGCGAGAGCAGCAGGTGATTCGCGCTGCGCACAACCAATCCGTAGCGGGGCGCCAGGGCTACCGCCAGGCAAAACTGCACGCCCGTCGCCACCGCCATCATGCCCGATACGCTGGTGTCATAGGCTCGGGCGAGTTGGTAGCCGAGGATGGCCGAGATAACACCGACCGCGACGGCCAATGCCATCATCCGGCTCAACCGGTCGGTCAGCAGGTGTGCCGTGGCCGGCGGCACGACGATCATCGCCACAACCAGGATCGAGCCCACCGCCTCGAACGAAGTGACTGCCACGGCCGCGACCATACCCATCAACAGGTAGTGAATCAGCCGCGCAGGAAACCCCATGGCACTGGCCAACTGGGGGTCGAACGAAACGATCTTCAACTCCTTCCAGAGAATCCCGACGAACAACAGCGTGGCCGCGAGCATCGGCCCGAGCGACAACAGGATACGGGGGAGATGCCAAC
>JAEUIK010000522.1 GCA_016793185.1 Planctomycetaceae bacterium
CGCCTCCGGGTACGTTTGGAGGGGGCGATGCCGCGAGTTGTCCGGCCGATGGCGTGCCGGTCGACGGGGTGCCTGGCGACGGCGTGCCGTACCAGGAGTCGAACGGCGGGATTCCGACAGGCCCGGGAATGATTTCGACCCCGGAAGTGGTGACGCCGCCGGCCGAACCGCTGCCCGGGCCGACTCCGGCTGCGGCGCGTTCCGGCAAGGGTCGCCCCCAGAACCCGGTGGCGCGGCGTGGCACGCCCGCTCCGCAGCGGCCGGGAAGCGCGAGTCGTGGTCAGACCGCTGCGAGTAAGACGCTCCGCGAGCCCGGCACCGCGCAAGCGAGCGACCGGAAGTCGCCCCGCAACGTTACCGCCGCGGCCGAATTGCCGGCCGTGCGGCCGGTGCGCGGCTCACAACCCGCGCAAACGTCGAAATCGACCCTTCCGGCCCCGCGGCGCGAAGTCAATCGGGTTTCAGCCAACCCCGGATTCATCGGCCCCACGGGCTATGACGTAAGAAACTAGAGCAAGATTCTTACGTTCAGACCGTCGTGGTACCGTCGCGGGCCTTTCCGGGGCGTTGCGCCGGCCCTCAGGGTAGCGCACACGCGCGGCGGCGAACCCCGTTGCCGAAAGCACCATGAAGAACATTCACCGACTTGCGCTGGTCGATCCGAACGACGCGACTCGTGATGCGCTCAAGTCGATGTTGCTCAGCATGGACATCGTCTGGCTCGAGGCGGAGTGCTCGCGCTATGAGTTCTTCGCCGACGTCGTGGCCCAGACCAATCCCGACATCGGCATCGTCGCGCTCGACAAGAATCCCGATAAAGCGCTGGCGCTCGTGGCCCGCCTGGCCAGCGAATCGCCGCAGTGCAGCATTCTTGTCGTCAGTTCCTCGACCGACGGCAATCTGATCCTGCGGGCGATGCGATCGGGAGCCAAGGAGTTCCTCCAGCAGCCGGTCCGGCTCGACGATCTGATCGGCGCCTTCGATCGGATCGGGGCCCATCGCTTTGGCCGCGGCGAGAACAAGCAGAAACCGTGCACCGTCATTGCGGTGGCGGGTGCCACCGGGGGAGCGGGCTGCACGAGCGTGGCCGTGAACCTCGGCTGCGCCTTGGCGCGCAACGAGCAGAACTCGGTCGCCCTGGTCGACCTCGACATGGCACTGGGCGATGCCGATGTGTTTCTCGACGCCATTCCCGACTACACTCTGCTCGACGTGGCCCAGAACGTGGAGCGGCTCGACTTCGCCCTGCTGAAGCGCTCGCTCACCAAGCACTCGTCGGGGCTGTTTCTGCTCCCCCGCCCCATGCAGATGGACGAAGCGACGCAAATCAGCGCCGACGATCTGCAGCGGGTGATCGGGCTGCTCAAGGCCACCTTCACGCATTTGCTGTTCGATCTCTCCAAGGGATACACGGCCATCGATCGACTGGCGATGCAGACGGCCGACCACGTGTTGCTGGTCACACAGCTCGACTTGCCCTGCTTGCGAAACGTGGTCCGATTGATGTCAGCCTTCGTCGATACGGAAGGCCTGCTGTCGAAGATCAAGATCGTCGTCAATCGCTACGGTCTGGAAAACGGCCGCATCAGCCTCAAGAAGGCCCAGGACACGATCGGCAAGGAAATCTTCGCCAAGCTCCCCAACGACTATCGCACGATGGTCGAGGTGCGGAACAACGGGGTGCCGTTGCTCGAGCAGGCGCCCAAGGCCAAGATCACGCAGGCCTTTCTGGCGCTGGCCGACTCGCTGAGCGGCCACGAAGCTGAGGCCACGACGACGGACGAGGCGGGCCTGCCCGCCCTCAGCAAGTTCTTCGGGGGACTCTGGTCGAAGGCGCCGGCAAAAGCCGAGAAGTAGTCGGGCCAGGCGCAATCCATCCAGTCCTTACCCGCCGTCGCGGCGGGGGCGGCAGGTGTCTTTCGACCCCCGCTTTTCCACTCCTCCGGGCTGATGTCGCGATTTCGCATCGCGACCGTTTCTTGAGCTAAGCTTGCGCGCCCAGAAAACGGGGCGCAGCGCGGCGTTTCGACATCCTGCGGCGCACCGACGGCGCGGGACGCGGCGGGCGTCCGACGGTCGCCGCGCAAGTTCAGCCCGACGAGACACAGGATACGTGGACCATGGCGAAGGTTGCGACCGCTCTTGGACGTCCCGCGGAGAAGACGCAGGAGTCCGAGTTCGAAGATCTCAAGCGCAAGATTCACGGCAAGCTGGTCGATAAGCTGGATCTGACGCGAATCGGCGAGTTGGCGGGCGATGTCTTGCGTCGCGAGATTCGCCTCGTCGTCGAGCATCTCTGCGATACCGAGAACACCCTCCTCAACCGTTCCGAGCGCGAGCGGTTGATCGAGGAAGTCCTTGACGAAACCTTCGGTCTCGGACCGCTCGAGCTGCTGCTCAAGGACCCGACGATCAGCGATATTCTGATCAATGGGCCCAAGAGTATCTTTGTCGAGCGCCGCGGCAAGCTGGAGAAGACCGCGGTTTCGTTTCGCGACAACGCACACCTGATGCAGATCATCGACCGCATCGTCTCGAAGGTCGGGCGGCGCGTCGACGAAGTCTGCCCGATGGTCGACGCCCGCCTGCAGGACGGCTCCCGCGTCAATGCGATCATTCCGCCGCTGGCTCTGGACGGTGCCGCGGTCTCGATTCGCCGCTTCGGGTCGAATCCCCTCAAGCTCGAGGATCTGCTCAATTACAAGGCCTTCACGCCCGAGATGGTGATGCTGTTGGAGGGGTGCATCAAGGCCCGCTTGAACATGATCATCTCGGGGGGTACCGGCTCCGGTAAGACGACGCTGCTCAATACGTTGTCGAGCTTCATTCCGAACGACCAGCGGATCGTGACGATCGAGGACGCGGCCGAACTGCAACTCCAGCAAGAGCACGTGGTGCGTCTCGAGACCCGGCCGCCGAACATCGAAGGCAAGGGCTCGATCACCGCGACCGACCTGGTGCGCAATGCCCTGCGTATGCGGCCGGAACGAATCATCATCGGCGAATGCCGCGGCGGCGAAACGCTCGACATGTTGCAGGCCATGAACACGGGCCACGAAGGCTCGCTCACGACCGTGCACGCCAATACACCCCGCGATGCCCTGGCCCGTATCGAAACGCTGGTGACCATGGCGGGCTTTGACCTGCCACTGAAGGCCGTCCGGCAGCAGATCGCCTCGGCCGTCGACGTCATCATTCAGGCCAACCGCTTGCAGGGGGGGCCGCGCAAGATCACCCACATTTCCGAGGTGATCGGCATGGAGCAAGACACCATCGTCATGCAGGACATTTACAAGTTCGACCAATTGGGTATCGACGAGAATGGCCGCGCCCACGGACGGTTCATCTCGACCGGAATCCGCCCCGGCTTCATGGATCGCCTCGAGCAGGCGGGCGTGCGTTTGCCGGCTAGCGCCTTCCGGCAGCGAACCATGCTTGAAGACTGACACCCCGTGAACGAAAGTCCGCCGCGCTCCCCGCGCGACGGGCGAGGATGCAGACCTTCCTATGAGTCCGATTGTCATCTCCGTCGCCGCGTTCATCGGCGTGACGGCCCTGGTGGGGGCGGTCGCGATGCTGGTGCGCGACCGCGCGGCCAGCCGCGTCGACGATCGCCTGACGGTCCTCACCGGCAACCCCGCGGCCGTGCGCAAGAGCAAGGCGAGCACGCCGACGCTAATGACGCGGAACCAGGAGACGGGGCCCGGATACGTCGAAAAACTGCTGGCGCGATTCGCCAATCTCCACTTGATCTGTGAGCAGGCCGACACCCGGCTGACGATGTCGAAGTTCGTCATGCTCTCGGCCGCCCTGGCGGCCTTCGGGGGTCTGCTGGCGGCGCTCTCGCGCAGCCACGCGGGCCTGGTTCCGCTCGCGGCTATCGTAATGGGGTCGACGCCCACCATTTGGCTGATGCTGCGGCGCCGCTCGCGGCTCAAGAAATTTGCCACGCAACTCCCCGACGCGCTCGAACTCATCAGCCGGGCCCTGCGCGCCGGTCACAGCTTGGGGGCAGGGTTCAACCTGGTCCAGGAAGAAATGGCCGCGCCGATCGGACAGGAGTTCGGCCGGGCTTTCGAAGAGCAGAACCTCGGTTTGCCGCTCGACGAGTCCTTGCAAGGGATGACCGAACGCGTGCCCAACCTCGACCTCAAGTTCTTCGCCACGGCGGTCGTGCTGCAACGACAGACCGGCGGCGACCTGGCTGAGATTCTCGACAAGATCGGCAGCTTGATCCGCGAGCGGTTCAAGATCTGGGGACAAGTTCAGGCGCTGACGGGCGAAGGTCGCTTATCCGGCGTCGTGCTGCTGGCTTTGCCGCCGCTCTTGTTCGTGGCCGTCTACCGGCTCAATCCCGATTACATCATGACGCTCTTCACCGATCCGATGGGCAAGAAGATGCTGGCCGGCGCGATCGTGATGCAGCTGGTCGGAGCTCTGGTCATTCGCAAAATCGTCAACATCCAAGTGTGATTGCCGTGCTGTTCGCCGACTTGATCGATTTCGAAGCCTTGGTTCCCTACGCCATGTTCGGATTGGTGGCGATGGGCGCGTGGTGGATCATGGATATGATCGCCTCGGGACGCTCGCGCACCAAGGAACGCCTCGAAGAGATCAAAAGCCCCGAGCTGCGCCGCCGTAAAGGGGGCCCGGTCAAGTCCAGCGAGAAGGTGGCGCGGGTCGTCGAACGTGCGGCGCCGGCGCTGGCTAAGCCGCTGCAGCCGAAGAACGAGTTCGAGGTCAGCAAGATCAAGAGCAAGCTGTCGCACGCCGGCTTCCGCGGCGAGGCGGCCGTCAGCACCTACTTGGGACTCAAGTTCGTCGGGCTGATGCTGGGGATGATCGTCGGCGGCGTCACGCTCCTCGCTTCGATGGGCGTCACACAGCAGAGCATGGCCGGCACCGTTTTCATTGCTGGCTTGCTCTTCTAT
The DNA here is from genome assembly GCA_016793185.1 of Planctomycetaceae bacterium. Classification (GTDB taxonomy): domain Bacteria; phylum Planctomycetota; class Planctomycetia; order Pirellulales; family JAEUIK01; genus JAEUIK01. Next base: position 4,932 of record JAEUIK010000522.1, read on the forward strand.
CTGCCGGACATCGTGCTGGGGCTGCTCGCCCGGAGCCGTAAACAGGCGATCTTCCTCGGCTTGCCCGATGCCTTGGATCTGCTGGTCGTGTGCGTCGAGGCCGGCTTGGGACTTGACCAGGCCATGCGCCGCGTCAGCGAGGAGATGCATAAGGCCACGCCGGTGATCTGCGACGAACTGGCGCTCTCGAACTTTCAGCTGCAAATGGGACGCTCGCGCACCGAAGTGCTGCATGAGCTGGGGATTCGCACCGGAGTCGACGATCTGCGAAGTCTTTCCGCGATCTTGATTCAGGCCGACAAGTTCGGTTCGAGCATCGCCCAGGCCTTGCGCGTGCAGAGCGACTCGATGCGGACTCGCCGCCGGCAGTTGGCCGAGGAGAAGGCCGCCAAAACCGCGGTGAAGCTGATTTTCCCGCTGGTGCTCTTCATCTTCCCGGGCATCTTCGTAGTGCTCGTCGGACCGGCCGCCATCACGATGGTGCGCAACATGTTCCCGCTGATGGGCGGGTAACTGGGGCGGACCGCGTAAGTTGTCAGCGACTCTACCAGTTCAGGGCTCAGGGTGGCCCGCTCTCTGGCCGATAATAGAGACCAGGGCCGGTGAGGCGCTGGATCGCCCCGGCTCGGCCCGAAGGGATTTGCCGCACGCAGTTCAGGGACGCTCGACGGCGCGGACTTTCACGGAAGCGAAAGGCTCAAAAGGATTTCGAGATGCGACGATGTCTCCTGGCGGCACTGCTGGCGGCTTTTATTCCCGGGATTTCCGTCGCGATCGAAGAGGACTGTCCGCCGGACGGCAAACAGCCTGGCCCCATCAAAAAGGTCTGGCGCAGCCTGTCGATCGACTTCAAACGCAACAACCTCTGGCCGCAGCCCTGGATCGGTCCCGAACGGGCCTCGGTTTATGCCCCGTTTTCGGTCATGGTTGCCAAGGGCTGGATGCGGCAGAACCTCTTGCACGAAGAGCACTTCGAGCCCCATAGCGAGGAGCTGAGCGAAGCCGGCCGGATGAAGGTCATCGAGATCATTTCGGTCACGCCGCCGAGCTATCGCGCGGTCTATATTCCGCGGGCCGCCACGCCGGAGCTCACCGCCAAACGCATCGAGCACGTGCAGCAGTATGTGACCGAAAAGGCGTTCGACGATCAGCCCGTGCAGGTGGTCGAGTCGAAGCTGCGTCCGAACCCCTACGCCGCCGATTATGTCGATCAAATCGATCGTGCGTTCCGCGAGTCGACTCCCGAGCCGCGCATTCCGGCTGGCATGGACTCGACCGGCGGCGCGAGCCAATCGGGCGGCAATTAGCACTTTCGCGACAGTCGCTCGCAAATCAGGGCCGACTCAACCAACCCTCTTGAATCGCTGCACGCCCGCTCTGCGGTCGCTTGGCGAGCTCAAGAGGGTTTTAGGTTTTCAGGGGCTTGGGTAGTGCCCTGGTGGCCGCACCGGCCTTCACAGGGCCATGGGATGCCAGCATGCGGCTGCTATCGTCGGGGGCCTGCTGCCCAGCGCCGATCGCGTGCCTGGGGAAGTGCTAGGACCGTTGCGACCGGCAAAATCCCACAAATCGATACAGTCGCTCCCCCGGGCCTGCCGATTTGAGTTCAGACAATGCCCGACCCGCGGGCGGTGGATGCCTTTGTCAGGCCGCCACGGGCGTTGATTGCGTTTTATGGCCCGACCGTATCCATCCGCTCGAACGAAACTCCGAGAGCGGGGGAGTACCAGGTGTTGAAGTCAGTACGAGCCAAGGCGACCGTATTCGTAACCTGCCTGGCGGTGGGTTGCGTGTCGTCGGCGCGCGGCGATAACGACTTCTGGACCAAGCCGTCCAGTTCGCCGGCTCGCAACGACAAGAATGTGACGAATTGGGCCGGCACGCCCCCAGCGGGCGCGAACGTGCCCATTGGAGCGCCTCCCAAGCCCAATCCCTTCCAGCGCGCCGCCTCGGCGGTAGGCTCGGCGGCGTCCTCGTTCTCGTCGGGCGTGAAGAACGTCTTCAGCCGCAAGCAAACGCCGTTCGAGTCGGCGGATTCGAGCCCGACGAACAAGCCGCCGGCGAAGAAGTACGACGCTAACTTCCACGTGACGCTCGCCCAATTGCAGGAGCGAACAAACAACTTCGAAGGGGCGCAAGAGCAGTACGAAAAGGCGCTCAAGCTCGATCCCGATCATCTCGGCGCCCTCTTGGGCTACGGTCACCTGTACGACCGCCAGCAAAAGTACGGCGAGGCGCTCGGCTGGTACCAGAAAGCGGCGAAAAAGCACCCGCAAGAGGCCGCGTGCTATAACGATCTCGGGCTCTGCTACAGCCAGCTCAATCGCCTGCCCGACGCAGTCGCTGCGCTCGAAAAGGCCGCCAACTTACAGCCAACCAAGAAGCTCTATCGCAATAATCTTGCCGCAGTGCTGGTCAAGATGAACCGGCCCGATGATGCCTACGGGCAGCTTGCCGCCGTGCATCCTCCGGCGATCGCACGTTACAACGTCGGCTATCTGCTCACGCAGCAAAACCAACGGCAACTGGCCTACCAGTACTTCCGCGATGCGCTGCACGACGACCCCAATCTGGCGGAAGCCCGCGATTGGTGCAATCTGCTGGCGCCGTCGGTGGCGCAGCGTCCCCTGGACGTCGTGCCCGTGACGCCTTCTGCGGTTGGGACGCCGCGATCGATTGCCGAAGTTCCCGTCGCGACATCGACGGCGCCGCAGCGGGCGATCCCTCCCGCTGTGGCTCAGGCACCCGCTGTGCAAACTCCGAGTGCACCCAATCCGCAACGCGAAGCGCAACCGGCGCCCGCTCCCGAGTCGGTGGCCGAGATGCCCACCCCAGTGAACCCTGCTCCGGAGACGACTGCCGCGCCGACAACCGCGGCGGCGCCCTCTCCTCGAACGTCGGCAGCGGCGGACGTCGCGGAGGCCCCGTTGCCGGCGAGCGAAGCCCCTGTGCCGGGTAGCGCCGGAACCATGGATCGTCTGGCAGCCCCGGCGCCCGAAACCATCGGCACCCCCTCGGGAGGCACCGTGGCGGCGCAGCCTCCGCGCCCGAGCCCCCGCCGAGCGCAGCGCTCGGGCTACGTTCCCCCGAGCCGCTACTAAGCGGGACCCGAGGCCGGCCCGCTTGTCGGGCAGCGACGGCGGCCAAATTCTCGATGCCGCGGCGGTCAGAGTTTCAGCGTGCTCGGTGCGCGATCTCGATTGGCAATCGCCCGCGCGAGACTTCCCTGGGAAGTTCGCGGCCTAAAGTTCATCGGCCGCGATGTCGTCTCCCGCGATCCTCCGACGCCAGGCGTTGCGTTCGGCGTCGCCGAGGCCGCTGGCACGAGTGAGCTCGTGGGTGAGCTTGCGGTCGGTGCCAGAGACTTTGACGGTAATCGTCAGCCGTCCGTTGGCTTCGTAGCGAAAGGCCACCTCGATGGGCGTGCCCGCGGCCAGGTCGGCGGGAAGCTCGCGGACGACACAACGGCCGATCGGGGTGCAGGCATCGGGGGAAGCCGATTCTCCCTCGACGATCCGTACGAGGATCGAGTTTTGCCCGGTCTTGCTCGTTTTGAACCGGCGCCGCGCCGCGATCGGGAGCGGCGAATTGCGGGGAATGACGATCGCGTTGCGTTCGCGCTGTGTCGCGGGATCGTTCGCCACGACGCCCAGGCTGTGCGAGTTCACATTGCGGACAGTGAACTTGGGACGCTTGCCCGCCGATTTCGCCAGCAGAATGCCCGCGTGCAAAGCGGCCCCGTGCGCTACGGCCTCGTCGGCCGAGACCGAGCGGTCTGGTTCGCGTCCTGAGAGTTGGCGGAGCAGGTCGACCACCATGGGCATCCGGGTGGAACCGCCGACCAGGAGCACGCGCTGGATGTCGCTCCAAGTGAGCTTTGCGGCGGCCAGGGCTTGCACCGTCGTGAACCGAGTTCGTTCGAGCAGATCGTGGGTCAGGTCGGCGAACTGCTCGCGCGTGATCTCGAGCTGCAGCGGGAGTCCCTGGAACTCGTACGTCAGCAGCCCGCGGGGTCGGGCCGAAAGGGTTCGCTTGAGATCCTCGCACTCGCGCCAGAGTCGGGCTGCCGCGACGGAATCGTGGCGGGGATCCGTGCCATGCCGCTGTTGGAACTCCGCGGCTGCGAAGTTCACCAGCCGTTGGTCCCAGTCGCGGCCCCCGAGCTGCACATCGCCGTCGGTCGCCAGAGCGGTGAAGGTTCCCCCGGCAAGTTGCATGACCGTGACATCGAACGTGCCGCCCCCCAGGTCATAGACCAGGATATTCTGCTTTTCGCGCGAGCTGGCGTTGGGCCGAAAGAAGCCTTGCTGATAGCCGAAGGCGACGGCCGCCGCCGTGGGCTCGTTGATGATGTCCAACAACTCCAGACCCGCCATGTAGCCGGCATCCTGGGTCGCCTTGCGGCGGACTTCGTCGAAATAGGCGGGAACCGTGATGACGACCTGCCGAAACGGGCCCACTTGCAAGGCCGCGTCGTCGTGCAGCTTCTTCAGGATCCACGCTTCGAGCACCTCGGGAGGGTAATTGCGTCCCGCCAAGGGCTGGTGGAACAGATCGTTCCCCACTTCGCGCTTGGCGCATTGAGCGACGTGCTCCGGTTCGGAACCGAGAGCTTTGACGGCTTCCTTGCCGACGATGGCCCCCTCCCCCTCGACCAGGACAACGCTGGGTGTGAGAAGGTCCCCCTCGGCATTGACCAGCGACACCGGCCGGCCTGTTTCGTCGAGCCGGGCAACCACCGAGTACGTGGTTCCCAAGTCGATGCCGATCGCGGGAGTCTTGCGGCTATCCATGCAATTACGCGATGCCTGCCCAGAAACGGAGTGTGCGGGGTGGCCTGAGCTCGTCGTCGGCGCTTGCGGCGGTCAGGGATGCAATCCCGGCAGCCGCAGATGCAGAAAGTTCGCATCAGGGGCGAGCCAACACAGTAAATAGTACCCCACCACGAGTCCCAGCGCCGAGAATAGCAAATGTCCGGTAAGGTACGCCAGGGTGCCGGTCCCGCGCTTGCGCGGCGCACGTTCGAGCTGAATGCCGGGATGCGAATCGGGGAACGACGATGCATGCGGTTCGCCTCCGCCGTCCGCGATTGCGTCGGCGGGCAAGCGCTGCCCATTTGCCTGTTCCGGCGCGCTCAACGGCTCCTGATCCCCCCCGCGAGCAGGATTCAGGTCGTCGGTGGTCGCGTCCTGGGCCGGGAGCAGCTCGAGCGGCTGCGTCTCAGCCGCGGGTTGATCCTGCAGCGCGGCGGCGATTAGCGCCTCGAAGGGATCCAGGCCGGCATCCGCGGCAACTGCGGAGCCCCATTGGCCCAGAAGCTCGGGCGTCAGCCCTCGCTCGCGCTCGATCTCGAGTATCGCCTCGCGGTCGGTGCCCGGCACCTGCCCGCGGACGCTCAGCCGTCCGTTTGTGCCGTACTCGTAGGTCACCCGGATCGGCCAGCCTTGTGGCAGCGGTTTGGGTAAGCCGGCGATGACGGTGCGTCCAATGGCCGTGCAGTCCTCGGGCTGGGAGCTCTCCCCCTCGAGCACGCGGAGCACGATCGAGTTTTGATTGACGGTTCGCGTCACGAACTCGCGCATCCTCCGCACGGGGAGCGGCGAGTTCCGCGGAATCAGAATCGCGTTCTGCCGGCGCCCGGTGCGCGGATCGACTCCTTCGATCCCTAGACTGTGAGCATTGACGTTCGTTACGCGAAACGTGGCGGGGCGCTCGGCCAGGCCGCGCTCGGCGAGCAGGTATCCCGCGTAGATCGCCGCGCCCCGCGCCACCGCTTCGTCGGGATTGACCGATCGCTCAGGGCGCTGGCCGGAGAGCCGCTCGATCATCTCGGCGACCATCGGCATCCGACTCGAGCCTCCCACCAGCAGCACCCGGTCGATCTGGCTCCATTCCAGGCCCGCGTCCTTGAGCACCTGTCGCGTGGTGTGGGCGGTCCGCTCCAATAGGTCGGCTGTCAGTTCCGCAAAGAGGGCGCGCGTGACCGGGACATGAGTCGTTTGCCCCTCGTGTTCGACGCGCACGCTTGTTTGGTGCCGGACGGAGAGCGTCCGCTTGGCCTCGTCGATTTCGCCCAACAGTCGCTGCCAGCTAACGGGGTTGGCACGCGGGTTCGAGCCGTGCTCGCTGGCGAAGGCATCGGCCGCATGGCCCGCAAGTCGGAGATCCCAATCCCGCCCGCCGAGTTGCACATCGCCGTCCGTCGCCAGCGTGCGCAAATCACCCGGCCGGAGCTGGATGATCGTGACATCGAACGTGCCGCCGCCGAGATCGTAGACGAGCACCGTCAACGGCGCGCGCGGGTCCCCTTGCGGAGTCAGATAGCCGAGATCCTCGCCAAACGCCAATGCCGCAGCAGTCGGTTCATTGACAATGTCGAGCACGTTCCAGCCGGCCATTTCGCCGGCGTCGCTCGTCGCCTTGCGCCGCGGTTCGTCGAAGTAGGCGGGCACCGTGATCACGGCAGCAACTTCGGGGCCCAGCGCGCGAACAGCATCCTGCTTCAATTGGCGGAGGATGCAGGCCTGGATCACCTCGGGCGGGAGGAATTCCCCCCGAATGGGACGCGAGTAAACCGCCGCCCCCATGTCTCGCTTCACACACTCGGCCAGACGGTCGACTTTCGACGTTCCGAGCTTACGAGCGCTTTTGCCGACGAGCGTCTGCTGATCCTCAAAGACGACGACGCTCGGCGTCAGGCTTTCTCCCTCGGCGTTCGCCACGATCCGGGTCCGGCCGCCGGGATCGAGCGCTGCGATCACGGAGTAGGTCGTACCGAGATCGATGCCAATCGGTTGTATGCGGGGCATGGCAAGAGTCGTACAGGTCAGGACGAAGTTGGTGCCGTGGGATCGGGCAGAGCGCTAATCCCTATCGTAGCTTGCCCGACTCGCTTTGCGGAGTTGCTCGAACCGTCGGGGTTCCGGGGATCGCCGGTCGAGAGGGGACGCGCACGTGGCCCGATGGGACACGAAACTTGCGTAGCTGCGTTGGCGTAAACGCGGTGTTTTCGCATAATTGACCTGACGAGCCTCCGAGCCCCGGCACCGACTCTGGAGTGTGCCATCCGGGGCCGAGGTTCGCACCGGGAACTTTCTTCCCCGCGGCGGCGTCGATGGGGTGACCGCACCGTACGAGGTTTCATGTCGACGGATTTTGACCCGTATTTGAAGTGGCTGGGAGTTCGGACCGCCGAGCGGCCCCCGAATCATTA
>JAEUIK010000588.1 GCA_016793185.1 Planctomycetaceae bacterium
CCGCTGCTGCTTTTGGACTTACGGCGTTTGGTGGCCATCGAATCGGATCCCCGCGGGTGTTCTGCCCGGCGACCAGCCGTGGTCGCGGCGCGAAACGTCAACTTGGCTGCGCCGCGGCGCAAGCGCCCGCGCAGCGGTCGCGGAGAATAGCGATTCTGGCAGAAACCGCTAACAGCAGTTTTGCGGAGCCAATCCGCCAGCAAGAGCGCGCGAGCATGCGCGCACGTTTGAGTAAGCCTGCCCGGCAGGACTATTTGCCGCGCGCCTGCGCGAGAATCGCCTGGCAGAGCCGCGGCGGCGACATTGGGAGCTCGCGCATCCGCACTCCCGTCGCGCGGTAGATGGCGTTGGCCATGGCGGCCGGCGGCGCCACGATGGGAGTCTCGCCGACGCCCCGCACCCCGTAGGGATGCGCCGGATTGGGAACCTCGACGATCACAGCCTCGATCATCGGTAGGTCGAGCGCCGTCGGCATGCGGTAATCGAGGTAGCTGGCGTTCGTCATCTGGCCCTTTGCGTCGTAGACGTATTCTTCGTTCAGGGCCCAGCCGATCCCCTGCGCCACGCCCCCCTGCATCTGCCCCTCGACGTAGCTCGGGTGAATCGCCCGGCCGGCGTCTTGCACGATCGTGTACCGGAGCACTTCGGTCTTGCCGGTTTCGGGATCGACCTCCACGTCGGCGATGTGGGTGGCGAAACCGTTAGTGGGTCCCTCGGCATCGACCGCGGCCCGGCCGATGACCGGCCCGCCGGTGTGCCCCAACTTGCCGGCCAGCTCGGCAAACGTGAAGCGTTGCTGGCCGCGGACGAAGCACCCGCCTGCTTGGGGGTCGATTTCGAAGCGGACCTCCTCCGGCTGGCACTCCCAGAGGATCGCGGCCCGCTCGCAGAGTTGCTGGCGAAGGTCCAGGGCCGCGTGGTAGGCCGCCAGGCCCGTTGCATAGGTGACGCGGCTTCCCCCCGTGACGTCGGTATAGCCGACCGTGTCGGTATCGGCGACCTGGGGGCGGACCGACTCGGCGGCGATTCCCAGCGTTTCGGCCAGCTGCATGGCGATCGAAGTGCGCGTGCCGCCGATATCGGTCGAACCCTCGATCAAGGTGACCGTTCCGTCGGCATTCACGTTGGCGGCGACACTCGACTTGAGGCCGATGTTGAACCAGAAGCCGATCGCCACGCCACGTCCTTGGTTCTTACCCTTGAGCGGGGTCTGCCAATGTTGCGACGCGCGGGCAGCTTCCAACGTTTCGATGAGTCCGACGCGCGGGTAGGTAGGGCCATCGACGCGCCGCGTCCCCTCTTTGGCGGCGTTCCGCAGGCGGAACTCGATCGGGTCGATCTTGAGCTGTTCGGCCAGTTCGTCGATGACCGACTCGCAGGCAAACGCAGCCTGCGTGGCGCCCGGCGCGCGGTAGGCAGCCGTCTTGGGCTTGTTGAGAACGACGTCATATCCGTCGACACGAGCGTTCGGAAGCTCATAGCAACTGAAGACGCACATCGCGCCGGGGCCGATCATGCCGCCGGGGTAGGCGCCGGCGTCGTAGGCCAACCAGGCTTCGCCCGCCACGAGCTTGCCTTGCTTCGTGGCGCCCAGCTTAAGTCGCATGAAGGAGCCGGGGGTGGGACCGGTTCCTTCGAAGACGTCCGCCCGGGTCATGCTGATCTTGACCGGTCGTCCCGATTTGCGGCTCAAGATCGCGGCCAGCGGTTCGAGATAGATGCTGATCTTGCCGCCGAAGCCGCCGCCGATCTCGGTCGGAATGACCTTCACTTGCGAAACCGGAATCTGCAGCACTTCAGCTGTTTGCTGCCGACAGGTGAACGAACCCTGCGTCGACGTCCAGATCGTCAGGTGTCCATCCGAGTTCCAGAGCGCGGTCGAGGCATGCGGCTCGATATAGCCCTGGTGGACGCTGGCGGTCTTGAATTCGCGCTCGATGACCACGTCGGCCTGCTTGAAGGCCGCATCGGGATCTCCCAGCTCAAAGTGGACGTGCATCGACACATTGCTCGGCTTCTCCGATTTCTTGCCGAGCGAGAGGGTATAGACGTCGTCATGCACCAGCGGCGCGTCGGGCTTCATCGCGTCGAGCACCCACGTCACCGCCGGCAGCGGCTCGTAGTCGACCTTGATGAGCGCCAGCGCTTCCTCGGCGACATGAGGATTGGTCGCCGCCACGGCCGCCACGGCATGCCCCTTGTAGAGGGCCTTGTCGTGGGCCAGACAGTTGGCCCCCAGGTGCGCCAGGTTGACGGTCCCTTCGCCCAGATCGGCCATCTTGTCGGCCAGGTTGGGGAGGTCTTTTGACGTGACGACGGCCAGCACGCCCGGCAGCTTTTCGGCCGCCGAGGTGTCGATCTTGCGGATTCGCGCGTGCGCGTGCGGGCTGCGGAGGACCTTGCCGTGAATCAGGCCGGCCAGTTGCACATCGGCGCCGTAAATCGCGCGGCCGGTGACCTTGTCGGCGCCGTCATGCCGGACGGGCCGCGTGCCGATCACGCGATAACCGGCGGCAACGCTGGCGGGACTCTGCCCGTTGGTGGTCGCAGGGGCGCCGGACTGTTTGCCGTTACGTCGCGGTTCGCCGCGCTGCCCCTGCTTGTCACCGTGAGTGGAGGAAGCCATATCGATGTCCCAACCGCGGAAAGGGTGGCTGATGTGTGAACTGATCCTGAGGTGGTCGCTGCGGTGCGGCTACTTAGCACCGCATTCGGCCGCCTGCTGGACGGCGCGGA